>CALHTV010000001.1 GCA_938039765.1 uncultured Dictyoglomus sp.
GCACTTCCTTATTAGCTCAATTTCTTTTTTTAAAAGTTCTTCTACTTTATCCAATAAATTTTCTATATATATTTCCATTTCTTTTTTCAACTCTTCTGATTCTTTTTGAGCTTTTTTTAATATTTCTTCTGCTCTTTTTTGGGCTTCCATCACAATACTACTGTTGCTTACCAACTTTTCAGCTTCTTTTTCTGCCTGTTTAATTATTTCTTCTGCTTCTAGATATGCTTTGTTAATTATTTTATCTCTATTTTCTATAATTTTTTTAGCCTCTAAAAATTCTTGAGGTAGAGAATTTTCTAATTTTTGAAGCAACTCAAGCAATTTTTCTTTATCTAAAATCACTTTATCCCAAACAGGAATCACTAGAGAATTTTCTAAAGTATTTTTAAGTAGTTCTAAAGTTCCTAATAACTCATCTATCTTCATTTTCCATCTCAATATTGAATTTCTCATAAAGTTTTTTAGCTACATAATCCGGAACAAGACCTTTTATACAACCACCAAATTTTGCTATCTCTTTTACCATACTAGAGCTCAAAAAAGTGTATTTCAAATCACTCACCAAGAAGACTGTCTCGCATTCAGGATAAAGCTTCTTATTAGTCAAAGCTTGTTGAAATTCATACTCAAAATCGGATACTGCCCTTAAACCTCTTATTATTATTTTAACATCAATTTTCTTTAAATACTCAACCAATAATCCACTGAAGTGGTCAATTCTTACATTAGGAATATCCTTTAGAGCTTCCTTTAGCATATCTAATCGCTCTTCTAAGGAAAAAAGAGGAGTTTTTGAGACATTTTCTGCTACAAGTACTATAACTTCATCGTAAATCTTAGCCCCTCTTTGTATAATATCAATATGTCCATTAGTTACAGGATCAAAACTTCCAGGATAGACAGCTTTAATCATTCTTCACTAACTCCCATAAGAATAAAAACTTAAAACAGTTTCTCCAAAATTCTTCTTATACAGTTTTTTAAGTCTATTATATTTATCAGGCATTTCTGTTTTTTTATGGTGCTCAATAATCAAAATACCATCCTCTTTCAACCAATCATAATCCTCCACATATTTTACAATATTTTTTATCTTCATATCTAGCTCGTAAGGAGGATCTGCAAATATAATATCATATTTTTCTCGAGTTTCCTTTCTAAGAAATATAAATACATCTTTATAGATGACTCTTGTTTTATTTTCAATATTCAAGCTTTTTATATTTTCTTTAAGTAATTTCACCGCATAAAAATGATTTTCGACAAAAATTACTTTCTCTGCCCCGTAACTTAAGGCTTCGATACCTACAATACCCGATCCTGCAAACAGATCTAAAAAAATACTACTTTGAATTTTCTCTCCTAGTAGATCAAAAATTGATTTTCTTACTTGTTCCATAGTTATTCTATAAATTCCTTGTTTTAGAACTCTTATTTTTTTATCTTTTAAGATTCCGCCTGAAATCCTTATTTCAGAGGACAACTTCCTTTAGTTCTCCTTTAAGGTATTTTTCAACCCACTTTTCAATAAGTCTTTTTTCTAAATCACTTTTAAAAATATCTCCTCTCACAATCTTGTAAGCCTCTTCTTTTGTAATCTCAAAAAGTCTCATATCCTTTGTGAGATCAACAAGCTTAATATTCAGTGTTCCATGTTGTTTCGTCCCAAAAAATTCTCCAGGTCCCCTAATCTCTAAATCTCTATTTGCAATTACAAATCCATCGTTAGTTTTTACCATTATATCTAATCTCTTTCTTGCATCTTCACTTTTAAGATCTGCTATAAGAAAGCAATAAGCTTGATCACTTCCTCTTCCTACTCTTCCCCTCAATTGATGAAGTTGAGCAAGGCCAAACCTATGAGCATCTTCTATAACCATGATAGAAGCATTTGGAATATCTACACCCACCTCAATAACAGTTGTAGCTACAAGAATTTGAATTTCGCCTTTCGCAAAGTCCTCCATTATCTGAGCTCTCTCTTCTTTTGAAGTTAAACCATGGATTAGACTTAATTTGAAATTAGGAAATACCTTTTTAAGCTCTTCATACAGCTTTTTAGCAGATTCTGCCTCAAGTTTTTCTGATTCCTCAATAAGAGGACATACTATAAAAACTTGTTTACCTTTAAGCACTTCTTTCTCGACAAAAGAGTAAACTTTTCTTCTTTCTTTTTTAGGAACAAGATAAGTTATTACAGGCTTTCTTCCTGGAGGAAGTTCATCAATAACTGATATGTCTAGTTCTCCATATAAAACTAGAGCTAAAGATCTAGGTATAGGAGTAGCGGTCATAACAAGTAAATGGGGATTTTCTCCTTTCTTCCAGAGCTTAGATCTTTGGATAACTCCAAATCTATGTTGTTCATCAATTATAACTAAACCTAATTTTTTAAAGGTTATTTCTTCTTGTAGCAAGGCATGTGTCCCAATAACTACAGGAAGTTTTCCCTCAGCTAAATCTTGATAAATGTAATTTTTCTCTCTTTTTGAAGTACTTCCTGTAAGAAGAGCAACTTTGATACCTAAGGGTTCAAATATTGGTTTAAGTCTACTATAATGCTGTTCTGCTAATATTTCGGTAGGCACCATAAAAGCTGATTGATATCCATTATCATATCCAAGAATAACAGCTAGAGCTGCAATTATCGTCTTTCCAGATCCAACATCCCCCTGTAATAATCTATGCATTGGTCTTCCAGAAGATAAATCTTTTTTAATTTCTTCCCAAACTCTTTCTTGAGCTTTTGTTAGTTTAAAAGGTAAAGAATTTAGGAATTTTGCAACCAAAGTGCTTTCAGTTTTGAATACAGGGGCAGAAAGAGATTCAATTTCTCTTCGCTTCTTAGCTAAATTAAGTTGCAAGAAGAGGAGTTCTTCAAATACTAGTCTTTTTGTAGCACTTGCCATAGTAAGAAATGATGTTGGAAAATGTTTTTCCCAAACACTTACAGGTTTATCCATTAGATTGTATCTTTCCTTTACATCCTGAGGGATAGGATCTTCTAAAAACATTGCGTAATCAGTTAAAGCATCATAAATAATTTTTCTTAATATCTTTTGAGTAATACCAGCAGTAAGAGAATAAATTGGCACTATTCTTCCTACATTCAAAAGCTCTTTCTCTTCATCCTCATCTAGAACCTCGTATTCTGGATTTTCAAACTCTAAGTGCCTTAAAACCCTTTTAGGAATTCCTGAAATTAAGACTTTTGTTCCTACAGGTAAACTCTGTTTTATGTATTTTTGATTATACCATACAATATAGATAGTTCCTGTTTCATCTACTGCTTTTGCTCTTAATATGGGAATTTTTTTATATAATGTCTTACTTTCTTCATAGTCCAAAATATTAACTCTTATGGTGACTTTTTCATTAGGCTTCAAATCTGCTATTTTTTTTAGTTTTGATCTATCATCATAGTCTCTTGGATAGTATGTTATTAAATCATAAATTGTTTTAATTTCGAGTTTATTTAAAAATCGTATCCTTTGAGGACCTACTCCTTTTATATATTGGACCGATTTATCCCAAAATTTATCGGTAGAATAGAATTCAATTGCTCTTTCAACTATATCCTTTATCTTCTCAATAACCTTCCTCCGATCTGCAACACTTTTTTTTGAATAGTCCTTTATTAAGTCCAACACTTTCTGAGTCCAAAAACCATTCCATAAAGGAAATTGTCTTATCGCCACATTAAAAGTCCTTTCAAGTCCGTACTTTACACTTTTATCTAAACAGCCAGAGGAAAGCTCGTCTTCTAGGATATTTTTAAGTCCCTTAAGAATTTTTATATCTTCTGGCATGTTATTTTACTATTCTACTCCAATGTAGTAGAAATAAAAGGGTTGGCCTCCATAGATTAATTCTGTATCAATTTGAGGATATTTATCTCTTATCTTTTTCTCCAATTCTTCAGCTTCTTCTCTGGAAATTTCTTCTCCATAATATATACTTATCAATTCTGATGAAGCATCAATTAATATTTCCAAAATATCCATAGAAACCTCATATATGTCCTTTCCAGCTACTTTAACTTCGTCGTTAGTTAGTCCTATAATATCTCCTTCTGATATAACTAATCCATTAAAAGTTGAATTCTTTACTGCTTTGGTTATTTCTCCAATCTTTATCTTATTCATTCCTTGTTCCATCTTAGTTTTTACTAATTCCCAATTGTCATTAGGGTTATATTCATAAAGAGCTCTTATACCTTCTAAAACATGTTTTGTAGGGACAATTACGACTCTATCTTTATGTATATTCTCTAACTGTTTAGCAGCTAAAATTACATTTTTATTGTTTGGCAAAATAAAAACTTTTTTGGCTCTAACTTTTTCTACAGCATTCGAAAGAGCTTCCACACTAGGATTGAGAGTCTGACCACCATTTACAATTATATCTACCCCTAAACTTTTAAAGATCTCATTAAGTCCTTTTCCCCAGGATACAGCTACAAAACCAATATCCTTCAATGGAGTTTTAAAATCTTGATTAATCTCTTCTTTGAGTCTTTCTTCATGCTGTTCTGCCATATTATCAATTTTTATCCGAGATAAGGAACCTAATTCCAAGGCTTTCTCAAGAACTAGACCAGGATGATTTGTGTGAATATGAACTTTTAAAAGTCCAGGAGCTTCTGATGTAACAATACTGTCTCCTTGACTTTGAAGCCATTTTTTAAAATCTGTGAAATCAACGCTCTCATATGAATTAACAATAAACTCTGTACAATATTGATAGGTTAATACATAACTTTCGAGTACTTCTTTTTCGGGTTTTTCCTTAACTTCTACCAATTTACTTTCTTCCTTTTCTAATTTTAACTCCACTCCTAACAGAGCCTCGTAAAAACCTGTCCAAAACCAAACAAGACCTTGTCCTCCCGCATCTACTACTTTTGCCTCTTTTAATATGGGTAATAAATTAGGGGTATTAGCAAGGGATTCTTTGGCTTTTTTCAAAGTTCTCTCCATAATTTTCGCAATATTCTCTGTCTCTCTTAAGGCCAATACTGCTTCTTTTACACCATCTCTTAAAACAGTGAGTATTGTTCCTTCAGTAGGTTTAAGTACAGCTCGATAGGCAACTCTTGTAGCATTTTGCCAACTTTTAACCCAAGTTTTTGCATCTATTTCTTCAAAATTTTTAATAATTTCGCAAAAACCTCTTATTATTTGAGATAATATTACTCCTGAGTTACCTCTTGCCCCCATCAAAGAACCTCTTATAGCTGCCTCTGCTATGTTTTTTATTGTTTTCACTTTGATCTTTTTGATTTCATCTAAAGTGAATTGGAGAGTATAAAGCATATTTGTTCCAGTATCTCCATCGGGAACAGGAAAGACATTTAATAAGTCTATTTCTTCTTTATGTTTTTTTAATTCGTAAGTAGCATACTCAAAGAGATTAATCAAAAGATTACTATCTATCTTATATACTTCCATCATACCTCTTCTTCCCAAAGAATTGTTTCCTTTTCTTCTTTTACTCTTATACCCCAAACATTTACATTAATCTCCTTTACATTTAGTCCTGTAGTTCTTTCCAAATTCCATTTTACCCTCTCCATTACATTATGAGCTACCTCAGGAATTCTAACCCCATAAGCAACTATTATATAGAGATCTATTTTTATTCCTTCCTCAGTTATTTCTACATGTACGCCTTTATTAACCTCCTCTAATTTGAGGAGTTCACTTATACCATCCACTATATTACTTGCAGCCATTCCTATTACCCCATAACTTTGAAGAGTTGCTATACTTGCAAGAGTTGCAATTGCGTTTGGAGATATTTCAACCCAACCAATTCCAGTATAGTATCTCTGCTTATTTTTCTCTTTCTTAAATATAAAGTCTTGGATCCAACGCATCTCTTAATCCATCTCCTAAAAGATTAAATCCAAAGACTACAATCATAATTACAATACCAGGAGCTATAGGATACCACCAGCAACTTCTCATATAAGCAAGCCCGGCTTGTACCATAGAACCCCAACTTGGCGTAGGAGCCTGAACCCCTAAACCTAAGAAAGATAGTCCTGCTTCGAGCATAATCATTCCACCGACTCCCAAAGTTGCCTCAATAATAATTGGAGATAAAGCATTTGGCAAAATATGTCTAAAAAGAATCCTCCATATAGAAGCTCCTATAGCATGTGCTCCAACCACAAAATCTCTCTCCCTCAGACTAAGAACTTGTCCTCTTACAATTCTTGATACCCCAGCCCAACCTATTAGGGCTACTGCAAGATAAAGATTTTGTATCCCTGTACCAAGAGTGGAAACTACTGCAATAACGAATAATAAAAAGGGGAAAGCAAATAAAATTTCTACAACTCTCATTATGAGATCATCTATCCATCCTCCATAAAAACCTGCTATAAGTCCTAAAAGAGTACCGATAGATATAGAAATCAATTGGGCAAAAAAGGCAAATTGTAAAGAAACTCTTGTTCCGTATATGATTCTGCTAAATATATCTCTTCCAAACTCATCGGTTCCAAGAAGATGTTTCCAACTTGGAGGTTGCAATGCTCTTGAGAGATCAACTTCATTCCAAGGATAAGGAGTTATATATGGCGCAAATATCGCAACAAGGACAAAAAAGATAACAATACCAAGACCTAACAGAGCTAACTTATTTTTTGAGAGCCTCTTCCATGCAACTCTCCATAAACTTCTTGGCTTTCTAGTTTGAAAAGATGCACCTATATCAATTGCCATAATTATTTCCTACCCCCCCAATTATTACTCATATCTTATTCTTGGATCAATCAAAGCATAAGATAGATCTACAAGCAAATTGGCTAAAATATATATTAGAGCAATAACAATGACCCCACCTTGTAATACTGGAAGATCTCTATCAAAAATTGCCTGAACTACCAGCCTCCCAATACCAGGCCAAGCAAATATAGTCTCAGTAAGAACAGCCCCGGTTAAAAGATCACCAACCACCATACCTGCATATGTTACAACAGGAATAAGAGCATTTCGAAGAGCATGCTTAAAAATTACCTTTGATTCAGACAACCCTTTAGCACGTGCTGTTATTATATATTCTTGTCTAATGACCTCCAACATTGAAGATCGGGCTAATCTAGCAAAATAAGCAGCAGGTCTCGTTCCAAGAGCTATAGCAGGTAATATTACTGCTTTAATTCCATACTCTGTAATATAACCTCCTAAGGGTAACCATCCTAGTTTAAAACCAAAGACAAGAAGAAGAATTATTCCTATCCAGTATACAGGAGCAGACACTCCTAACAGGGCTATCACCATGGCAGAGTAATCAAAAATAGAGTATTGTTTTACTGCCGAAATAATACCTGCTGTTACCCCTAATAGGACTGATATTATAAAAGCAAATAATGCCAAAATTGCTGTTGCTTGGAGCCTTTCTCCAATAGACTGGATTACCGGAATATTCGTCTTAAAGGACCTTCCAAAATCAAGTTTTAAAAGTCTTCCTAAAAAAAGAAAATACTGAACAGGTAATGGCTTATCTAATCCCCATAGGGCTCTAATTCGTGCTATAGTTTCTGCATCTGCTCTTTGACCTGCTATTAATCTTGCTGGATCTCCTGGGGCAATAAAAAATAGGATAAAAGTAATCAGAGTTACACCTATGAATACTGGTATGGCTTGTAGAAGTCTTCTTATTATATATCTTATCAAACTTCTTCCTCCTCTCCTCAGAATATAGGGTTCTGAGGAGGAAAGTTCTCCTCAGAACCCTCCTTTAGGGTTTATTACTTCTTCGATAACCAAACTGCTCTATATCTTACCCCAGACAACCCTGTTAATGGATCTAGATATAGTCCATGAACCCATGGCTGGTAAATCACTTGAGAGACATAATAGTAGATAGGTACTATTGGACAGTCTTCTAATATTACCCTTTCAGCAATACTATAATATTTTGCTCTTACCGACCATAAAGTTTCAAGTCTTGCTTTGTTAGTATATTCATCAACCTTTGGGTTTTTATAGAAGCTATGATTTCCTTCAGGTCCCCAATTAGATGAGTTAAAAAGCACCCATAAGAAGTTGTCAGGATCAATATAATCTGCAACCCATCCTAAGCGAAATACTGGGAGTTCTCCCTTGTCAAGTAGATCTAAATATACAGCCCAGTCATAATTCTGCAATTTTGCCTTAATTCCAATTTTTTGTAAATCTGCTTGAATAGCCTCCATTATCCTCTTATGAGCGACACTAGTATTATAGTAAATTACTATTTCTGGCAATCCTTTACCATTGGGATATCCAGCTTTTGCCAGAAGTTTTTTAGCCTCTTCCACGTTATAGCTAAACTTCTCTTTTGCCCAATTATAATTTTCCTGGCTGAATCCAGGCATAGATGGAGGAAGAATTGTATAAGCAACTTTTGCTCTGCCTCTCCTTATTACCTTAACAATCCCTTCTTTATTTATTACACGAGTGATAGCTTGTCGCAAGTACTTATTATTAAAAGGCTTCTTTTGTACATTGAAACCAAGATAATAAATTCCTACTATTTCTTTTTCTAAGATATATGGCTTATATTTTGGATCATTGCTTACTCTATCCCATTCAGGATCTGGAATTCCTGTAATATCGATTTGTCCTTTTTCAAAATTCATAAAATCTACGTTCTCATCAGGAATGATCATCCACTCTATAGCATCTACATAAGGGCGTCCACGGAAATATTTAGGATTAGCTTTAAGCCTTATCTTTACATCATGTTTCCAATCTTCAAATATAAATGCACCAGTTCCTACTGGTTTCGTTGCAAAATCTTTACCTAATTTTTCTACCTCTTCTTTTGGTACTACCCAGAAACAAGAATAGGTCAAAGTGGAAAGAAATGGAGCGAAAGGTTTTTTAAGAGTAATTACAAGAGTATACTTATCTTTTGCTACTACATCCTTTATTGGTTCAGCGAAACTTGCTCTTGGAGAAGCAGTTTTAGGATCCATAATCCTTTTAATTGAATATACAAAATCTTCTGCTGTGACGTTTCTACCATTGTGAAAATAAACATTATCGTGTAAATAGAAAGTATAAACAGTACCATCTTTAGATATACTCCATCTTTTTGCAATTGAACCAACAACTTTCCCATTAGGATCATACTCTACTAAACCATCAAAAATCTGTCTTGCTACCTCATCAGAAGCGGTATCCGTTATCATTGCTGGATCAAGAGTTGGTGGATCATTAACTAGACTTCTTCTAAGAACTCCTCCATATTGTGGGGTTTGAGCTATAGAAGATCCCAAAAGTAAGAAAATCAAAGAAACTAACAAAAGAATTAAATAAGACTTCCTCATCCCTAAATCTCCTTTTTAATTCTTAATGGATCACAAAGATCAACACAGAAGTTATCATGAACAATACTGCAAGTATAACAGTCACTTGTTTTAACCCTTTTTCCATTTGTCTTTTAGCTTTGTAAAAAGTAGTTTCTCCTCCACCTATAAACCCTAATCCTCCTCCTACCTCAGACTGAAATAAGATTACAGCTATCATACCTAAAGAAATTAGAAAATGTAAAATATATAATATAACTATCATGTTTTATTCACCTCTTTTCTAGCTTTTAACTATGCCCCAAAAAGATTCAGGTTTTAGACTTGCTCCACCTACTAGAGCTCCATCAATTTCACTTTGAGATAAAAATTCGCTAATATTTTGTGGATTAACACTTCCCCCATATTGGATCCTAATTTTCTCTGAAATATCTCTTCCATACATCTCCGCTATTATTTCTCTTATCAACCTTGCTACTTCGTTTGCATCTTCACCTTTAGCAGAATGTCCTGTTCCTATAGCCCAGACAGGTTCATAAGCAATTACAAGATTTTCAATATAATTTTTTTCTAAACCTTCCAGTCCATTCTTAACTTGCCTTTTTATAATTTCTTCAGTCATCCCTCTTTGTCTTTCTTCCCACTTTTCCCCTACACAAAAAATAGGAGTTAAACCATGCGCAAATGCGGCTTTAATTTTCTTATTTATCATCTCATCACTTTCAGAAAAATATTGTCTCCTTTCAGAGTGGCCAATAATAACATAACTGCAATTTAAATCTTTTAACATAATAGGAGAAACTTCTCCTGTATAAGCCCCTTCCTTTTCCCAAAATAAATTTTGCGCTCCTAATTTAAAAGGCGTGTCTTCAAGCAAATTCTTAGCTACGTAAAGAGAAGTAAAAGGAGGACATATAACTACCTCTTTCTCATTGTAATTACCTGCTAGGATCTTAAACTCTTTAATGAAATTCTCAGTTTCGGAACAAGTTTTATACATTTTCCAATTCGCGGCTATTATTTTTTTTCTCAAAACATCCCCTCCTGTCTCTTAAAAATTTAAATAATTTTTGCTAATTGAAAAGCTCCTTTCTTAATTCCAACCCTTATTTTTCCTAAATTTGCTCCTTTACTAGAGACCACCACTAAAATAGCAGGCTTACCTTCTACAGGAACTATGAATACAGCTCCATCCTCGAAAATTATAACCATTTCTCTGGTAGATCCTTTAGCAAGCTCCATTCCTATCATTTCAGAGGCTCTTAAGCTTCCCGAAGCGACAGCTGCCAAAGACTCGGTGTTTGATCCATCTTTTGCTACGCTTTCAATAAGTAATCCATCATCACTTACTAAAACCGAAACTTGGACTCCTTCTAATTTAGAAATTTCTTCTAAGGTTTCTCTTATACTAGCCAACTTATCCCCCTCTTAACAAATTATTTATCTTGCAAAACTGCTACTCCTGGTAACTCTTTACCCTCTAAGAACTCTAAAGAGGCTCCTCCTCCTGTAGAAATATGAGTAAATTTATCTTCTAATCCAAGCATCTGAATAGCAGCTGCACTATCTCCTCCTCCAACTATGCTAGTACAGTTCTTATTTTCTGCGATAGCTTCGGCAATAGCTCGAGTTCCTTTAGCGAAAGCTGGAATTTCAAATATTCCCATAGGTCCATTCCATACAATAGTTCTAGCTTTCAATATTTCTTCTTTAAACAGATCTATGGTTTTCGGACCAATATCAACTCCAATATCATCCTTTTCAAATTTATCTATATCTTTAATAGAGGTTGGCGCATCTTCTCTTATCTCTTTTACTACTACAGCATCAAAAGGAAGTATAAACTTTACATTTTTATCTTTAGCCAAACTCATCAATTCTTTTGCAAGTTCAAGTTTATCTTCTTCCACTATTGATTTTCCTATTTCGTATCCTAATGCTTTTAAGAAAGTAAACATCATACCCCCACCAATTAGGAGTACATCGACTTTATTAATCAAGTTTTTAATGACTCCAATCTTATCAGAAACTTTTGCTCCCCCTAATATACATACAAAAGGCCTTTCTGGGGCTTCTAAGGCTTTCCCCATAATTTCTATCTCTTTCTTCATTAAGAAACCTGCAACTCCAGGAATATAATTAGCTACCCCTGCCGTAGAAGCATGAGCTCTATGAGCCGTTCCAAAAGCATCATTTACATAAAGATCTGCAAGACTTGCAAGTTTCTTTGCAAATTCAGGATCATTAGCTTCTTCCTCTTTGTAAAATCTTATATTCTCTAATAAAACCACGTCTCCTTCCTTCATACTTGCAACTTCTCTCTCTACTTCTTCCCCTATACAGTCGTTCAATTTCTTAACGGGTTTTCCTAAAAGTTCACTTAATCTTCTTGCTACAGGGTCTAATCTTAAGTCTTCCTGAAAACCCTTTGGTCTTCCAAGATGGGACACTAATATAACTTTTGCACCTTTGTCAACTAAATATTTAATAGTAGGTAAAGCCTCTCGAATTCTTCTATCATCAGTTATAACACCATTTTTAATGGGTACGTTAAAATCAACTCTAACTAGAACTTTTCTACC
>CALHTV010000002.1 GCA_938039765.1 uncultured Dictyoglomus sp.
AAACCAACTCAGCATAGCGTTAAAGAATTAAGAAGTATTGGAATTCAGCCTGATATAATTCTCTGTAGAGCAAAAACAAAGCTTCCTAAAAGTATAAGAGAGAAAATAGCTCTTTTTACCGATGTGGAACCCGAGGCAGTAATTTCTGGAGTTGATGTTGAAGATATATATGCTATTCCACTATATTTTGAAGAAGAAGGTTTAGGGGATTTAGTGTGTAAGTTATTAAATTTAGAGAAGAGAAACAGCGACCTAAAAGATTGGGAACAAATGGTAAAGAGAGAATTAAATGGAGAGGTTAATGTTACTATTTTAGGGAAATATGTAACTCTACCAGATGCTTACATAAGTGTTGTGCAAGCTTTAAGACATGCTTCTAGATATTTTGGGGTTAGATTAAATATTAAATGGGTAGAAAGTGATAAAGTAGATAGCAACAATGTAGAGGAAATACTAAAGGGAACTGAAGGACTTTTAGTTCCAGGAGGATTTGGAGCAAGAGGAATTGAGGGAATGATACAAGGTATAAAATGGGCTAGAGAAAATAAAGTGCCTTTTTTAGGTTTATGTTTGGGGCTACAATGTGCTGTTATAGAATTTGCAAGGAGTATAGGTTTAAGATATGCAAACAGTAGTGAGTTTGATGAAAATACACCAGATCCTGTAATTGATCTTATGCCTAATCAAAAAGAAGTACAAGAAAAAGGAGGAACTATGCGGTTAGGAGCATATCCATGTGTTTTAGATAAAAACTCTTTATCATATAAGTATTACCAAAGGGAATTGATATATGAAAGACACAGACACAGATATGAAGTAAATAATAAATATCGGGATTTATTTGAGAAGCATGGAATGAAAATCTCAGGTACATCTCCTGATGGTAATTTAGTTGAGATAATAGAAATTCCTGATCATCCTTGGTTTGTAGCTACTCAATTCCATCCAGAATATAAGTCGAGGCCTTTGAACCCACATCCTTTGTTTAAGGGGTTTATAGAGAGTATAATAAAGGAGAAGGAAAGAAGAGATGGATAACAAAGAACTATATAGATTAGCTCTTGAGGCTTTAAAATACTCCTATTCTCCATATTCTAGATTTCCTGTAGGAGCAGCGCTTCTTACTAAAAAGGGAAACGTATATACAGGGGTTAATATAGAAAATGCTTCTTATGGGTTGACTATTTGTGCCGAAAGAGTAGCCATATTTAAAGCAGTGAGCCAAGGGGAGAGAAGTTTTGAGAAAATAGTGGTTGTAGGAAAAGATGGAAATGGAATTCCTCCTTGTGGGGCATGTAGACAGGTTATGATAGAGTTTTCACCTGAGATAGAAGTAGTACTTTATGATTCTAAAAAAGATGAATTTATCGTCTATAAAGCTCATGAAATTTTACCAATAAGTTTCAGATTGGAGGTAAATGATGAACAACAATAATACAAAACTTGCCTATATAGGAATAGTTGGTAAACCTAATGCAGGGAAATCTACACTTATAAATCTTTTGGTGGGAGAAAAGGTTTCTATTGTTGCCGACAAACCTCAAACCACACGCCAAAGGATATTAGGAGTATTAACTTTGGAAGATGTTCAGTTTATTTTCTTAGATACTCCAGGATGGTTTCCTCCTAAACATCTTTTAGGGGAATATATGCAAAAAACTATTAAACAAGTGATAGAGGATTCAGATATTGTGCTCTATGTGATTGACTCAACGGTGGAAATTGATGATGACAATAAAACTTTATTGAAATTTTTAAAGGGACAAAATAAGCCTTTTATTGTGCTTTTAAACAAAATTGATGTGGTTTCTTCTGGAATATTAGAGGAGAGAAAAAAAGAAGTTTTAAGTTTAGGAGTTCCGGAGGAAAATATAATTGAGATTTCAGCTCTTTATGGCACTAATAAAGATTTGCTTCTTAACAAACTTAGAGATTTTGCTCCTGAAGGTGAATTTTTATATCCACCTGATATGTTGACAGATCAAACAGATAAATTTTTTATAGCAGAGATAATTAGAGAAAAAATTATTCACCTAACATACCAAGAAGTTCCTCATTCTGTCGCTGTATATGTAGATGAAATAGAGGAAAAGAAAAAAGGCAATCTAATTTACATAAGAGCTACAATTATTGTTGAAAGACCTACTCAAAAGGCCATTCTTATTGGCAAAGATGGGCAGATGTTAAAAAAAATAGGGACTTTAGCTAGGATGGAACTTGAAGGATACTTTAACAAACAGATATATCTCGATTTGTGGGTAAAGGTAAAAGAAAAATGGAGAAAAAAGCCAGAAGTTTTGAGGGAATTAGGATATCAATAGGAGGTTTGAGATGACAAAAAAAGAGTTTGCAAAAATGATAGATCATACTCTCTTAAGACCGAATATAAATTCAAGTGATATAGAAAAATTGTGTAACGAAGCTAAGGAATATGGTTTTTATTCAGTTTGTGTTAATCCTTATTATATACCTTTTGTTAAGGAACTTCTTAGTGGGGTTGATATAAAAATATGTACGGTCATAGGATTTCCATTAGGGGCTAACAGTACAAAAGTAAAAGTATACGAAGTCAAGGAAGCACTAAGTTTAGGAGCTAATGAATTTGATATGGTAATAAACATTGGTGCTCTGAAAGATAAAAGAAAGAATTACTTATTAAACGAAATTAGAGAGGTAGTAATGGCAGCAGAGGGAAATATCGTAAAGGTTATTATAGAAACGTGTTACTTAACTGATGAAGAAAAGATGTGGGCTACAGAGATTATAAAGGAGGGTGGAGCTCATTTTGTGAAAACTTCTACAGGTTTTGGTCCTTTAGGGGCTACGATTGAGGATGTTAAGCTATTAAAAAAAGTAGCGGGAGATAAATTGAAAGTTAAGGCTGCGGGAGGTATAAGGACTTTTGAACAGGCAATAGAGATGATAAAAGCAGGAGCTGATAGAATTGGGACCTCGAATGGAGTTAGTATAATCAATGGGTTTAGAGAATAAATATTATTATGAAGAGGGTATTATTTTAGGAAGAAAAAAAGTTGGTGAGGGAGATTTATTACTAGTAATATATGGAAAAAACAAGGGGAAGTTTTTTGCTAAAGCACCAGGAGCGTTAAAAATAAAAAATCGTTTAAGAGGTAGGGTAGATATATTTACTTTGGGAAAAGGGTTTTTCGTTAGGAGAAAGGAG
>CALHTV010000003.1 GCA_938039765.1 uncultured Dictyoglomus sp.
GGAATAATTTTAAAAATAGATTTTCCTAAAACTTTTTTGGTCTTAATATTAAAAAATTTCTCCGAGAGTTTATTATAAAAAACTAGTTTCAACCTATCGTCAGTAAATAGAATAGGATAATTAAACTCATTAAAGACCCATGCTGAAACTAAGTCCTTTGTTTTGAACCACTGCAAAAAATCCATTTTTTACTTCCCCCCTAAAATTATTAACACATTACTTTAAAATTTACCTTAAAAATAATCAAATTTCAAGAACATTATGATAAAATTTCTCTATGATGATAGAAAATAAATCTAAAAGAGAGGAGGTCTTATATGAAGAAAATTCTTTATGTAGTACTAGATGGCCTTGGAGGAACACCTGACCCAAAACTCAATGGCAAAACAGAATTAGAAGTAGCAAACACGCCTAACATGGATCACTTAGCTAAAAAAGCAAAACTCGGATTGATGGATCCTATTGCCCCAGGGGTTGCTCCTGAATCCGATGCTGCTGTCCTCTCAATTCTAGGATATGATGTAGATAAATACTATACTGGAAGAGGACCTTTGGAAGCTCATGGTGCTGATCTCGAAGTAAGAGATGGAGACTTAGCATGGAGAGCTAATTTTGCAACTGTTGATGAAGAAACTCTAAAAATTCTTGATAGAAGAGCAGGAAGAAATTTATCTACTGAAGAAGCTAAGGCTTTAGCAGATGAAGTTAATCAAAAAGTAAAACTTGATGGAGCAGATTTTATATTTAAAGCAACCGTCGGACATAGAGGAGTTTTAGTTATAAGGAGAAAAAATGGGAGATTATCTTCTAATGTAGAAAATATTGACCCAGGCTACAAAAGGCATGGACCTTACAGCATAGCCATTGCAAATCCCCCCAAAGAAGTTCAAAAATGTATCCCATTAGATGATTCGGAAGAGGCAAAAGAGGCAGCAAGACTTACCGATGAATTTATTATGAAAGCCTTTGAAGTACTCAAAAATTCTGAGATAAATAAAAAAAGAAAAGCTGAGAATAAAAAACCAGCTAATATTATACTTCTTAGAGATGCGGGAGACTCTCTCCCCAAAATTCCCACGTTAAATCAACTCTATGGACTTAACTTTGGTAGTATCGTGGAAATGCCTGTGGAAAGAGGAATTGCTCTTTTAACTGGAATGAAAGAGGTACCCATTGAGGACTCTACCGATTACAAACTCTGGGCTGAAAAGGTACTATACGCTTTAGAGAAATTTGATGGTGTATATGCCCACTTAAAGGGACCTGATGTGCCTGGACACGATGGGGATTATGAAAAGAAAATAGAAAGTATAGAGAAAATTGATTCTGTCTTTTTTGAAAACCTTCTTCCTAAATTGGATTTCTCTAAAGTAGTCATAGCAATCACTGCAGATCATGCAACCCCCTGCTCTTTAAAATCTCATTCAGAAGATCCTGTACCTTTACTTATATTCACCGAGGGATTAGCTTCTGATGATTTAGAATATTTTGGAGAGAGTGCATGTAGCAGAGGAAGCATTGGAAGAATAAAAGGAACAGAACTAATGCCTTTACTAGTAAAAATAGCAAGAGAGTAAAAAGGTAGCTTTTAGAAAAGCAATCTCTTAAAGGGAGCCCTTAAAGGGCTCCCTTCTTTTAAAATTATCTCTTTTAACTTTTTATGGGCCCAAAATTCCTCTTTATCATCTAAATCTCTTAATTTAATTTCCCTATTATATTTCCTCTCAAGAGCTCTTTTTAAAAGAAAATCTGCAAAATGAGGATTTTTAGAAAGAATGGGGCCATGTAAATAAGTTCCAAAAAGATTATTATAGATCAACCCCTCATATCCATCTTTTCCATTATTTCCATAACCTTTTATCACCTTTCCCAAGGGAGTATAAGAATGATAAGTTCTTCCCCCATGATTTTCAAAACCAACCAAAGTCTTAACCATTAAAGGAAGATTAGTCTCAACAAGAATATTGCCAATTAATCTTCCTTTTTCCGCCTTAGTGTAAAAATCCAATACAGAAAGTCCCTCTATTTTATTCCCATAAGCATCGAGATAATAATTTCCGAGAAGCTGATACCCACCACAAATAGCTAAGATTACAACCCCATCTTCTATCATCTCTTTAAGTAAGTTTTTATATTTAAAAAGATGAGAATATAAAAGTCCTTGTTCTCGATCTGATCCTCCCCCTAAAAAGATCATATCTGCCTCTTCTAAATTTTTTTCATCATCCCTTGTAAAATTTATCACAAAAACTTCTATACCTCTCCACTCTGCTCTCTTTTTAAGAACAATAATATTTCCTCTATCACCGTATAAATTTAAAAGATCAGGATACATATGATAAATCTTAAGATTCATTTTCTACCTTCTTCGAAACAAGTTTTCTAGTCTTAAACAAAGCTGTATAAGTAGGGAGAATATAAGTTTTATAAGGAAAGCTAAGAGATAAATTAATAGCCCTTTTTAGATTATTCTCTAAAAGAACTTTCTGCATAGGAACCTCAGCATACTTTAATCTCACTAAGAGATCTTCTGCTCTCTTTCCTGAAAC
>CALHTV010000004.1 GCA_938039765.1 uncultured Dictyoglomus sp.
CCCATCTGCTCTATTAGTGTATCAACAACTTCTATATGCTTTGTAAAATCTTTATTTGATATATCTATAACATGTAGAATAACATCTACATAATAGATTTCTTCTAGTGTAGCCCTAAAAGCTGTAAATAGTTCTTCGGGCAAATTTCTTATAAAACCTACTGTATCCGAAATTAGAACCTCCCACTGATTCTCAAATACTACTCTCCTTACTGTAGGATCTAAAGTTGCAAAAAGAAGATCCTCTACTTTCACATTTGCACCAGTTAATAGGTTGAAAAGAGTAGATTTACCCGCATTTGTATATCCTACCAGAGATATCTGAGGCAAATTTACTCTTTTCTTTCTTTGAATTTCTCTTTCTTTTCTAACTTCTTCTAACTCTTTCCTCAAAGCATAAATTCTCTTTTTTATTTTTCTTCTGTCAATTTCCAATTTTGTTTCTCCAGGACCTCTTGTTCCTATACCTCCACCAAGTCTTGAAAGGGTTTCTCCTCTACCTGCAAGTCTAGGGAGTAAATATTCTAATTGAGCAAGTTCTACTTGAATCTTGCCTTCTCTTGTTCTTGCATGTTGAGCAAAAATATCTAAGATTAACATTGTCCTATCAATAATCTTTGCTGGTATAAATCCTTCAATATTTCTTAATTGAACGGGAGATAAATTATTGTTAAATATCACTACATCAGTATTATTTTCTAAAACCAATCTTCTTAATTCTTCCAATTTTCCACTTCTTAAAAAAGATGAGGGATCAGGCTCTCCACTAAAAAGTAGAACTTTCTGAACTTTTACTCCTGCTGTTTTAGAAAGTAATTGTAACTCTTCTAATTCTTCTAGTTCCTTTACTTTAGCAACAAGGATGGCTTTTTCGATTTCCAATCATCCCTCCCAAAAAATTCTTTTACCCTTTTCAAAGCTTCTTTCAATCTATCTTCATCGATGGTTGTAGATATTCTTATATAACCCTCTCCATATTCTCCATACCCAACTCCTGGAACAACTAAAACTCCAATTTCTTCTAAGAGAAAAGCAGCAAAATCTGTAGAAGTAAATCCTTCAGGAACAGGCACCCACACATAAAAAGTCCCCTTAGGGGGTAAAATTTCAACCCCAAGTCCTTTAAAGGCATCAAGAACCATATCTCTTCTTCTTTGATAAATCTTACAGCTTTCTTTCGGAAAATCACGCAAATTATTTAAAGCTTCAATACCCGCATATTGAATTGCTTGAAACACTCCTGAATCTACATTAGTCTTAACAGTAGCAAGAATAGATATCATCTCCGCATTTCCTACGGCATAACCTATTCTCCAGCCAGTCATGTTAAAGGTTTTAGAAAGAGACCCGAACTCAATGGCTATATCTTTTGCACCTTTTACCTCGAGAATAGATGGAGCCACAAAACCATCAAAGGTAATCTCTGAATAGGCATTATCATAAAGTATAAGTATATCGTTTTCCATAGCAAATCTAACTGCTTCTTCAAGACCTTTCTTATCGATAACAGCTCCTGTAGGATTACTAGGGTAATTCAAAAACATAACTTTAGCTCTTTTAGCAATGTCTGTTGGAATATCCTCCCATTTAGGGAGGTATTTGTTTTCTCTCAAAAGAGGAATAGAATAAGGTTCTCCCTCAGAAAGAATTGTTGCTATTCTATAAACAGGATATCCCGGGTCAGGACATAAAACTATATCACCTTTATCGACCAAACCCCAAAGAATATGAACTAAACCTTCTTTAGACCCTATTAAGGAAAGAACTTCACTTTTGGGATCTAAATCCACATTGAATCTATATTTATACCAATCTGCAACTGCCTTACGATATTCTAATAGTCCTTCGTAAGAAGGATATCTATGATTAACTGGATTTAAAGCCTCTTCACACAATTTCTGAACTACTGGCATAGGTGTTGGTTGATCTGGATCTCCTATACCAAGACTTATTACATCAATTCCCCTTTTTACAGCTTCTTCCTTCAATTGATCTATACGCGCAAAGAGATAAGGTGGAAGATTCTCTATTCTCTTAGCCTTTTTAATCATTTAAAGAATTCACCGCCTTTCCTGTGGTTGATATTTATAACCTTGAATTTCCCAGTCTTTAATTATGGTATTATAAACTAATTCTGCTAGTTGTGAAAGAGTATATTTTGAAACATCGAACCAATGAATACTTTTATCTTTTTTAAACCACGTATATTGTCTTTTTACGAATAATCTCGTTCTCTTTTTAATCAGACTAATACTCTCTCCTAAAGATATTTCACCTTTAAGATATTTTAGTATTTCTTTATAACCTATACCCTGCATAGATACATAATTCTCATCAATACCTTTTGAATAAAGTCTCTTCACTTCTTCAATAAGGCCTTGCTTAATCATCTCATCTACTCTCTCATCCAAAATTTTATAATGCAATTCTTTAGGCATAAAAAGACCAATTTTAGAGACGACAAACCTATCCTCTTCTCTCTTTCCTGCTAGTTCACTTATAGGTTTTCCAACTTTATAATACACTTCCAAAGCTCTTATAATTCTCTTATGATCATGAGGATGAATTTTAGAAGCTGTTTTAGGATCTATTTTTTTAAGTTCTTCATATAGCTTTTCTTCTCCATGTTTCTCTA
>CALHTV010000005.1 GCA_938039765.1 uncultured Dictyoglomus sp.
TTTAATTAAATCAACTAAAGCAATTATTTGAAAAATTACCTGCATTAATATAAGAGGCAAAAGAAGAGTAAAATTTTGAGATAAAAAATCCATATCTATTCCTCCTTCTTAGAAAAGCAACTTTAGCAAGATTATAACATGAAGTAAAAGGGGAGAGAACATTTGTTTAATGTTCTCTCCCCCACTATTTCCTATATTTAGACTTTTATCTCTACTTTATAAAGAATTGTTCGGGAAATGCATTTAGAGGAGTAAATAAAGGAGCATCACTTATGAGATATTCAGGCACATTCCTAAAGTTGTTTTTCACAATACAAAGGGAAGGTAAAGCTCCTACAGTACCAATAATCCAAATATTCTTTCTGTGGAGAGCTATAATCTGTTTTGCAATTATGTCTCTCTTGGTGGCATCAGTAGTTCTATTAAACTCGTCCCAAAGTTCATATAGCTTCTTGATATCTCCTGTAGGTTCTTCTCCTTCCTTACCTTTAGTCCAGTACCATCTTGCGTAAAGGGGTGCCCATGGTCCATCGGTGATTGTTCCTAAAATCCTTCCAGGGCTGAGAATAAAATTAGAGCATCTATCCATCACCCATATTCCTATCTCAATATCACCTGAATTACAGTTAGTCACATATAAGCTTCTATCTATCTGTTTAATTACTGTCTTTATCCCAATATTCTCCCAATAGCTCTTGATAAGCTCCATAATATTCATATTTGCATTTCCTGGATATGTGGTAAAGCTGACAATCAACTCGATGGGTTTACCATCAGGCAATAATCTAAATCCATCTTTTCCAAGCCTTAGGCCCATACTATCCAATATCCTCTTTGCTCTAGCTGGATCATACTGAGCATAAGCTTTTTCCCAAGCCGGATCATAATAGGCAGCTCCTTTAGGAATAGCTGCTTGCATTGGAGTACCAAGCCCCATATAGAGTATCTTATTAATTTCATCTCTATTAATAGCAAGAGAGAGGGCCTGTCTAAATCTTACATCTTGGAAAAGTTTTCTTTTTACTGGATCTTTAACATTCTGATTCAAAAAGATGGCTGGGTCAGCGCCTACGGCAGAAGCCCATTTTAATACCCTATAGTTTCCTTTGGTAGCATTTTCCATAAATAATGAGTAGTTAGAAACCCTCATATGTCTATCTTGACAATCAATTTCTCCTGCAATAGCTTTCATATTTATCATTTCTGCATCACTTACTAGATAGTGTACTATTCTATCTATATAGGGAAGCTGATTTCCTTCAGGATCCACCACAAAATAGTATGGATTCCTCTCCATTACATATACAGGTTCATTAGGACTCTTACTTATAACCTTCCATGGAGCAGTTAATGGTAAATTAGGATTTTGTAGCCAATCTGCCTTAAATTTGAAAAGTTCATACCATTTATTAAATCCTGCCTCTTTTGCCATCTTATCTAATTGCTCTTGAGAGGTATATTTAGGATGAAACTGCTTCAAATAATGTTTTGGGGCGTAGTAAGAAAGGGATCCATGAGTTGTATCTATATACCAACCTTGAGCAGGTATATCGTAGATAAAAAGTGGCTTAGGCTCTGGAAAAATAATTCTAAAAGTATAGGTATCAACTTTCTCAAACTTAGCAACAGATTTTCCATCGGACCCTACAAATTGAGAAGGCATTGTGGGTGTTAATTCTTTATTACAAATAACATCTTCATACCAAAAGATTACATCATCAGTAGTAAATGGGATACCATCAGACCATTTAATTCCCTCACGAATATGGAATGTATAAATCTTAGCATCTTTAGAAATGGTATATTTATCCACAAGCCACGGTAAGATTTTTTTACCATCAGAACTAAATCTTAATAAATTACAAGCAGATATTGAAATTCTTGCTATTCCCCACCTATCTCCTGCTCCAAGCCATGCTCTCCTCCATGTACCCCCATACTTTCCTATCTCCTCAAAAGGCTTAAGTACTACAGGATTTTTAGGAAGCCTTTCCTCTACAGGAGGAAGTTTACCTTGCTTTACAAGCTGAGCTAGAGAAGGAGCTTCGTTATACTTTGGTGCAGAAAAGGTATTACCAAGAACTACAACGAGAATCAATAACAGGATTAAAACTTTGTTATAACTTAGTTTCATAACAAAATCCCCCCTTTGGTAGTAAGCAAACGCTAATATAAACGTTTGCTTTAAGCAAAATTATACATCCTTTTATTTTTTAAGTCAAATAAAAAATTTAAATATTCTTTCTTCTCTTAGCTTCCTATAAACCCAAAATATACTTAAATTAGCCCTCAAAGAAATTAGAATTCTAAGTAGGAAATCACTATAGTCTGTCTAGAAGGTGATTTAGTTTTTATTCTCCTATTATCTTTACCAAAACCCTCTTTCTTCTTTTTCCATCAAACTCTCCATAGAACACTTGTTCCCAGGGACCTAAATCAAGTTTTCCATTAGTTATAGCAATGACCACTTCTCGTCCCATTATAGTCCTTTTCAGATGAGCATCAGCATTGTTCTCTCCCACATTATGATGATACTGCTCATAAGGTTTCTCAGGAGCAAGTTTTTCAAGCCATATTTCAAAATCTCTATGTAAACCTGGTTCATCGTCATTTATGAATACGCTAGCTGTAATATGCATAGCATTACAAAGAAGTAACCCCTCTTTGATACCACTTTCCTCTACACATTTTTGTAACGTATCAGTAATATTAACAAAAGCTCTCCTTGTAGGAATTTCAAACCACAGTTCTTTCCTATAAGACTTCACCTATTATTCACCTCCTACTAAGAATACTAATCTCTTGAGAGTTTCAATGGTTTCTCTTTCTCCTTTTTTGTAAAATTATATTGCTCATAAATAAGATCTATTAAATCTCTATCATAATTAATCATCTCTTGAGGTTTTCTTCCTAATTCAAAGTTCATTAAAATCTGATCTAACGTTTCATAATCGATTCCTAAGGAAAATTCATCAGTTATACCTGGTAAAAGATCAGGAGAAGGAGGTTTTTCAATGATTTTTTCTGGCAGATTTAACAATTTAGCAAGGTTTTTAACTTCTGTTTTATATAAATGAGCTATAGGAGCCACATCACAAGCATCATCTCCATATCTTACATAATAACCTATTAAATTCTCTGTCAAATTCGTACATCCTACTACTAAATAGTTCTTCATTTCCGCATAGTAATATAGAAGAAGCATTCTCAATCTATGTTTTATCCTGTAATAAGCAATACCCTCGTAAAACCACCTTAACTTTTTAGCCATTCTATCCTTTTGAGCAAAAAATGGAGGCTTACTTAGAGTTTTAGTATACTCTCTATAGATATATTTAACTGCCTTCCTCTTCAAACCTCTAAAAAATAACCAAAAAAGAGGAATAAGACTATATACTCCTAAAATAAGTAAAACTTTAGTCAAAGAAATAACTTTATATGGTACCTTTAGATTTTGCACTAAATCTAGAGCATCTCTAATAGAAGATGGCTCTGAATCCATTTCAGGCATAATAAGAGCAAGGATTCTATCTCTTCCTATAGCCTCATTTAAAAGATATAAAGTAACTGCTGAGTCAATTCCTCCACTAATACCTATTATATATCCCTCTTTACCTTCTTCTTCTAATTTCTTTCTTAAAAAGTCTATTATCTTTTCTTTTTCTTTGTTAAGATCCATTCTATCTACCTATTCCAAGGCCTCTTTAAAAAGTCTATGGATGATGCTTTCTCACAAAAGTCCCTGGAAGAAAAA
>CALHTV010000006.1 GCA_938039765.1 uncultured Dictyoglomus sp.
AATTCCACAATACTATATCCCAGATAATAATAACTCTTTCTGATATCCTCAGAGAAGAATATAAAATAAAGAAAATAGGTTTTTCAGGAGGAGTATTTCAAAACCGATTACTGTTAAGAAGTGTTATACCAAAATTAGAGAAAAAGAAATTTGAAATATTTACTCACAAAAATGTACCCCCAAATGATGGGGGTATCTCCTTAGGACAAGTTATTCTAGGACGAATGTCCTAAGACTCCTTTAATTTTAGACTTAATATCCCTCCTATTAATACAAATAAAGCCATCATAATAAAACTTCCCCAATAAGTTCCACCCAAATCTTTCACATAGCCAATTATATATGGAGAAACTAAAGTACTAAAGTTTACAAAAATATTTAAAAGGGAATAACCCATACCTAGATTATTTGTAAATTTAGGAAGAAGATAAAAAACTGTAGGAGGAATAAGAACTGCAAATATCCCTGCCAAAACTACAAGAAAAGGTGAACTAATAAAATAAATTAAAATAAGGGAGAAGGAGAGAAGAATACTTCCTATCAAAATAAAATAAGAAGGTCTTGCCACGATATCCAAAAAATATCCCACTCCAGGACTCAAAAAAGATCCAAACATATATAAACTACTAACAAAAGCTGCATAATTTTCAGAATAACCCTTTAAAACAAAATAATCTGGAGCAAAAGTAAAGAAAGATAAAGATCCTGCATTAAAAAGCCCCCATAAAACTCCTAAAATTATAACCTTTGAAGAAAGACTTTTTAACAGATCAAATAAACTAAAATTATTAATTTCTTCCCTTTCCTCCTCTTTATACAAAAACACTATCCAAAAAAGGACAAGAAAAGAAAAAATTAAAAGAAAAATCATAGGATATCTCCAGTTAAAACTCTTAGCTATAATAGGAAAAAGATTAAAAGACAAAATACTTCCAAAGGGCATAGCTGTACCCCAATATCCTATGACTCTACCTAAATTATTACCCTTAAACTTCTCTCCTATAATCCTTAGTCCTACCACAGCAAATATTATCCCTCCGAAACCAATAATAAACCTTGATAGAAGTAAAAAAGAAAAACTTTTTACAAAAATAAATAAACTCTCACCTATTATGTAAAGAAAAAGAGAAGTTATTACAGGAATCTTAACTCCCCATCTATCTAAGATATATCCCCCCAGAATACCCAAAAAAAGAGGAGGAAAAGAAACAATACCCATTAGCAATCCCGCTTGGGATCTTGTAATATTAAGATCTCTTATTATAAAGGGAATAAGAGGAGGAATAACTTGAAAATTAAGAGCTAATAACAAAGATAAAAAATAGGCGGTTAGAAAATATTTTATCTTATTTCCTTTCATACTTCCTCTCCCTTTTTTAAAATTAATCGACCTTTAAAACTATTTCATCTCCCAAAAGGCTCTCCCCTTCAACCTCTACTTTTATTTCTCCCTTTTCTCCAATACTTTTTACAATTAACAAGGCTCTTCCCTTATACAATCTACATTCAGAAGAGGTAAATCCCTGCAAATTAAAAGGATCACTATTCCCAAAAGCTAAAAGCTCTCCTTTTCCTTCAATCTTAACCTTTACCTTATTATTAGCATAAGGTACTCCTCTTCCTTTCTCATCTAAAGCAACAATTTTTATATAACCAAGATCTCCATAATTAGAAGAAATGAATTCTTTTTCAGGGATAAGCTTTAATTTTAAAGGTTCAGATGAGGTTTCCAATTTATCTCTTCCAATAACTTTTCCTTCTTTATATGCTAAAACCTCTAAAACTCCTGGCTCGTATTCTATTTCATAAACTGTTTTCAACTTTACCCTTTCCCCAGAAATTTTTCTTCCTAAACTTTTTCCATTTACAAATAATTCTACTTCCTCAGCATCAGCATATATAAAAACTTTTATCTTTTTTCCTTCAAATCCCGGAAAAGTATAACTTCTCTCTACAGGTTCCCATGCCCAAAGTTTTATATACATTTTTTTTCCATAATATTCAGGAGGCAGTACAAAGATTACAGGATCCTTTCTCAATCTCCACACTATATCTCTATAATAGGATTGAGGTTTCTTATCTCCACATATATCTATATCTCCACATCCAGATATAAGCCAGGGGAAACTTCCAAGGAAACTTTGGAAATCTTCCTCCTCTAAACTCACTTTCCCAATACCTGCTTCTCCTAAATAATCTATAGCTGTCCAAACAAAATCACCTATAACCGTAGGATATTTTAAAGTTTCTTTCCAACTATCAAATAGAGTATAAGGAAAAGTTTCTGTACCACAGATAACTCTTGATGGATAATTCTCATAGTCATATCCATACCTTTCATGTTTGTAATTATAACCCGCTATATCAAGATAACGACACATCTTTTCAGTAATTTCTCCCCATCGATCCCTTTCCCGATTTACCTCTCTTTTTATCTTCCTATAAACAATACCATTTTCCTCAACCATCTCTACATTATCCTCATATTCAAAGATAAAATGACAAAAAGCCTGGGTTATAAATCTTGTGGGATCCAGCTCTCTTACCTTTTCAGCCAATTTTTTAGTCCAAAAATGAATACTAGAGTAACTCTTCTCGTCTTCAGGGTCCACCCCAGCTCCCCAAGTAATCTCATTACCAATGGACCAGATAATTATAGAGGGATGATTAAAGTCTCTCTTAATAGTGTTTTCAATCTCCTCTTCCCAATATTTATCAAAATATAAATGAAAATCAAAAGCTCTTTTCCCTCCTGTCCATGCATCAAAAAATTCCTCAATAACAAGCATACCTAAACGATCACAAGCCTCTAAAAAAGAAGGAGAATAAGGATTATGAGCTGTTCTTATAGCGTTAAATCCATTTTGTTTTAAAATTTCCACTTTTCTTTCCTCTGCCCTATCGTAACTAGCACTCCCTAAAATTCCATTATCATGATGTATACATCCACCCTTTAACTTAATAACTCTGCCATTCAATTTAAATCCTTCCTTAGGATTCAATTCTATTTTCCTTATTCCAAAATTAACAGAACTTTCATCAACCTCTTTTCCGTCTAAAAGCAAAATTGCTCTTGCCATATAAAGGTAGGGATTATCTAAGTCCCAGAGGATAAAATCCTTGAGTACCATCTCTGAATACACCTGTTTTTCTTCCTTCTCATTTATTGAGAAATCTTCATATTTTTCCTCAATAATCTTATCCTCTGAATCTAAAACCTGAAACAGAATTTTGCCATTAATCCTTTCTTTAAAATAGTTTTTTATCTCAGCTTTAATCTTTAATAAAGCCATTTGATTATCTAATATTTGACTCATTACCTGAAGTCCCCATGGCTTTATATATAAATCCTCCCCTACATGAAGCCACACATGCCTGTATATACCTGCACCTGCGTACCAGCGAGAACTTGGCTTTGCAGTAGTATCCACATGAACAAGAATTATATTCTTCTCATTTATCTTTATCACTTCTGTAATATCTACTAGAAAACTTGTATAACCATAATAATGTTTATGTACCAAAACTCCATTCACAAATATTTCAGAGATACCCATGACTCCCTCAAACTCAAGAATCAATCTTTTATTCCTAAAACCTTCGTCTATAAACAACTCCTTCTTATAAAATAAACTTACTCCTGGAAAAAAACCTTCATCTGCTCCCGACAGATACTCCTCTTTTCTTTCTATACCTATAACTGCATCATGAGGAAGATCTATTCTTTTCCAAGAAATATCTGGATTCAAAACAGAAAAGGTACTCGCAAGAGTACTTTCTGTATATTCCCAATGTCTATCAAGATTAAGCCTCATCATATTATCTTCTCCCCTTTCATAAAGTAACCTTACTAAATTATAATATGAGATTAAGAAAAGAAAAAGCTTCTTAATTCCCTTGTATCAGAAGAGAAATGATAGTATATTATTATAGAGAAAAAGCAAGCGAGGTTTAAAATGTGCTTGGGAGTTCCCTTGAAAATAATAGAAATAAAGGATGAAAATACAGCCATAGCTGACATGGGAGGTTCATCTATAGAAATCAGCACTATCTTTACCCCAGAAGTAAAGGTAGGAGATTATGT
>CALHTV010000007.1 GCA_938039765.1 uncultured Dictyoglomus sp.
CCTTTATTATTTTTATTATCCTTTCTCCATAAAGGAGATGGCTCAAAAGGATCAAGAGGAGTTCCCTTCTGAAACTTATAAATGGATGTCAAAGCTGGATCTTCCTTCTCAAATATGCGCAATGCTCTATAAATGTTAAACTTTATCACATCTAACGATTGAACACCTGAAGCAATCACAAAATAATCCCCACTTCTTCTGTGAACTATTATTATAGTCGGTACCATATCTATACCAAACTTTGATACAACCTGCGGATATAAATCTATGTCCACATATTGCACCTGGATTCCCTCTAATACTAAATAATTTAATATCTTCCTCTGAACCTCACAATAAGAACAAGTCTTTCTCGTAAACATAATTAACCCAAACTCTGAACGATAACGATTAATATATTCCTCTACCTCCCTTTCCTGCTGTATAATCCTTGCTTGTATACCAGGTACACTCACAGGATAAGCAGCTAATGGCGAATGCTGTAAATTCTTAGTCATTACATAATCATACATATAAGTAAATAAAGCTGCCTTCTTACGAGCTACATCAACTAAATTATAATAATACTCTAAATTCTTCTCTGTAGGATTGGCTACAGCCTCCTCTAAATAATACTCAAATATCCTCTTAAACTCACTTGGCTTCATAAAAAGTAACTCTTCATAACTATACTCCTCTAGTGGCTTTATCTTATTATCTATTCCTACTAAAGGAACCTGCGTCATGTTTGATACCGCCTGATTGTTATCCTGCTCCTCTTTTCTCTGAACCTGCTTTGCCTTCTCCTTCTTTGCCTCTTTATCTTTCTCCTCTTCTTCTTTCTTTACTGGATCTTCATACCACCACCAACCAGATTTGGGTGAAAAATCATAATATGCCTGTGCTTGTTTTTTCTTCTGATCTCCCCTCTCTAATTCCCATCTCTTTAACTCTATATCCCTATTATCCTTTAATACCTCCCCCCTCGCTTCAAAACTTAATATGAAATCTAAATACACAAAAAAAACTAAAAAAATCAAAACAAAAAATACCTCTAAAACTAAAAAATAACCCCTCCTATCTCTCAAAAAAAACTCATTATAAACCTCTTTATTGCCCTCTTTCATATTCTCTTCCCCACCCTTTTATCGTAACCTTTTACTATATCCTTTTATCATAAAAAAAGAAAAAAACACTTAACACTAAAAACACTCAACACTAAATAACACTAAAAAATAGGTCTCACTTTAGTTATTATATTTTTTCTTTCAATAAGCCCAAGATAACGAGAATCATATGAATCCTTATGTAACATCATAAGAAAATAATAACCTGACGGTATCTGAATAAAACATTCCTCTTTCTTATTTATCCCTCTTTTATTTTTATTTTCTTCTTTACTTTCTTCTTTATTTTCTTCTCTATTCTCTTTTATACAAGGGTTATAAGGTGTAACCGGCTTTCCAGTCTTTGAAAAAAGTTTCGCTTCCCCTAAATGCCTACAAAATGTAGAATTTAAATTGTCACAACAATAATAAGAAAGCCCAACTATCTTTAATACTTGCCTCTCATTACACATTACCTTCTTTACTATTAACCTACCCTTAGCAAAAGGATCATCCTTAGGCGTCTTCACTACTACATAATCATATAAATTTATTTTCTCTTCCTTCTCCTTCCAAAATAAAACATAAGGAACACTCTTCCCCATCGTAATCACTAATCTCCCCATAAAAAAATCAACCACTAATAAAATAAAACCAAAAATAAAAAAACATATGAAAAGATTTAAAATAGTTAACTTCTTCCCAATCCCTCTATATCTTTCTAAAACCCTACCCAAAACTCTAATACCAAACCTAAATAAAAAATCAAATATTTTATTTATCATTCCCTTCCTCAAAAAACTACCTCAAAAACTATTTTAAATACCTTTTATAATACGAAAAATCAAACATCTTAAAAAAAGGAATTAATTTTGCCTTTATTTCATCTTTATAAACAAAACCAAAATACCTCGAATCATATCCATACATATAATCAGTAGATATAAAATAATAACCGTCTGGAATTAAATACTTACAAAATCTTCCCTTACCCTCTTTACCATTACCCCTTTCATTCTTATCTTTTTTATTATCCCTCTCACAAGGATTAAACAACTTAACATTATCATTCTCATACTGTAAAAGAGCTTTTCCTAAATACACACAAACCCTTCTGTCCTTTAAAAAATCATCCCCCCTACAGCAATAAAAATCATCCTTCTCAATCACTAAATAATTATTCGGCATACAAGTTACCTGCTTCGTTAAATTTAATATCAACTCCCCGTTATTTTTTTTAACTACAAAACCATTACTATTCTCTAAAAAATTATGAAATAAAACTTTCTCCAAAGAAGATTCAACCTTATGCTCAACCATAACAAAATCACCTAACTTTAATTCCTTCAATAAATTAGCATCCCCATCTAAAACCTGCCTGTAATATAACCTATAAGGCACACTCAATCCATACGTATAAACAAACTTTGTAGGCAAATACGCACCAAGAAATAATAAAAAAGAAAATGATAAAATAAATAAAAATAAATAACCCCTAGAAAAAAATTTATTATGAAACCTATCATAAAACTTTGAAAATAAACCATCTATAAAATTCATCTTATCTACCTGCTTATCTATCTATCTTGTATGTTTTTTTTATCTATTT
>CALHTV010000008.1 GCA_938039765.1 uncultured Dictyoglomus sp.
TCCATGAAAAGGTATTTTCTATTCGTATTGATGGCTCTTCTTTTAGTATTATTTAATGTTGCAGTTCCTCAAGCCAAAACTACTATTACCTTTATGACTCCTTTGGGTGGTGCTGATGGTGCTTATATGGATAAAATTATACAGAACTTTAACAAAGAAAATCCTAACGTAGAAGTAGTACATCTAGTAGTAGTCTCTTCAGTAGAATATAAACAAAAATTGTCAACAGGAATAGCATCAAAATCTGCCCCACAAGTTCTGTTCATGCGTAAATTTGATATGCCATTATATCTTGAGCATTTCAGACCTTTTACCTCAACAGAATTGATGAGATATGGTATTAACATTCGTGATATTTATCCACAACTTTTGGAGGGTTTAGTCAAGGATGGTAAATACTACGGAATTCCTCTTGATGTTTGGATTTTCTATATGGCATATAATAAAGCAAACTTTAAGAAAGCAGGATTGGATCCAGAAAAACCCCCAAGAACAAGAGCTGAGTTCATAAAGGCAATGGAGGCCCTTAAAAAGATTACACCAAAAGGACTAACTCCTTACTATGAAACACCTACATGGGCATGGATATTTATCCATCTCCTTTGGCAACATGGTGGAGACTTGTTAACACCCGACTTCAAGAAACCAGCCTTTAAACAAGCAGCAATAGAAACCTTAAAATTTATGATGGATTTACAAGATAGAGGAATCTTACCCAAAGCTGCAGTAGATCCTGGTCCACCTTTCCAATCTGGTCAAACTTCTGTTCTTATAACAGGTATCTGGACTATCAATCCTTGGTTAGAAGCACTTGGTAAAGACTTTGGCTATGCACCTGTTCCGCAGCTTGGCACAAAGAAAGCAGTCTTTGGAGGATCTCACGTCATAGCTTTGCCTAAGGTAATGGTTGAAGACAAAAGAGTATTTGAGGCTGCAATGAAGTGGGTAAAATACCTTTGGGATCATGCTATTGATTGGTATGCAGCAGGACAAACCCCAGCAAGAAGGTCTATTGCAACAAGTGAAGAACTCAAAAAGAAATTGCCTCACATCTATGTTGTTGCTCAACAACTACCATATGTAAAAACTTTCCAATTCTTCCCCTATATCTCTGAAATAGTAGATGAAATAGCAGTTTATCTAGAGGATGTTTTAATAACAAGAAAACTAACCCCAGAACAAGCTATGGAAAGAGCAGAAAAAGCTGTCCAAAGTATTTTAGATGATTATTGGGCAACAGTTAAAAAATAACAAGAATAAGGAGAGATGACATTATGATAAGATTTTCTTTAAAGAAAATCTGGTGGGAGGTAGGAAACTGGGGGTTCCTCCTCCCCCACTTTTTATTCTTTTTATTGTTCATAGTTATTCCCCTTTTAGCAAATGTGGTTATGAGTACTTACAATTGGAGCTTATTAGGACAAAAGGTTTTTATAGGGCTTGAAAACTTTATACGTATATGGAACGACGATAGATTCTGGCTGGCAGTAAAAAATACTGTAATTTTTGCAATTATCAGTGTTCCATTGACAATTATTGTAGGGCTTATTATTGCTTTAATTTTAAACCAAAAAGTGTATGGAAAATTATGGCTATTAGTAGCTTTTGTATCTCCTACTTTTTTTGGTTCTGTTGGAATTCTTACCACCTGGAAATGGATATATGCATCATATCCTTCAGGTCTTGCCAATTATTATCTTAACAAAGTAGGTATATTAAAGGAGGCTATTTCTTGGTTTGAGACCCCTACTCGAGCATGGATGTGTATTATTATCACAACTGTGTGGTGGATAGTTGGATTTAGTGTATTACTCTATCTTGGTGCTCTCCAAAGAATTCCTCCTGAACAATATGAGGCTGCAAAAGTTGATGGGGCAAATTCTTGGAAATGCTTTTGGCACATCACTCTTCCTTGGATGAGAAACGTTTTACTCTTTGATGTAGTAAGACAGGTATTATTAGCCTTTGGTCTTTTCGATCAAGTTTATTTCTTTACAGGGGGAGGACCTGCAGGTACAACTCGTACTATGGTCTACTATTTATACCTTGTTGGTTTTACTAGACAAGAATTAGGAAGAGCTGCTGCAATCTCGTGGTACATCTTTGCAATTGTATTAATCTTCGGATTAATACAACTTACGATGATTACAAGAACAATTAAGAGTGCTGAGGAGTGAAATCATGGAACGAAAAAATATTTTATATTTATTAAAACCAAGTAAACAAGTTCAGAGAGTTATACTTTCTGTTGTACTTTGGATTATTGCAGCCTTCTGGTTTGTTCCAATTTTCTGGATGTTTTCAACATCTCTTAAATCAACATATACTGCTGTCTCTGAAAATCCACCTTCTTGGATTCCTAAAGAACCTACTTTAGAGAATTACCGTGCAGTTTTCGCTCCTGCAAGTGGAATAAGTGTATCACGAGGGATCATTAACAGTCTCATCGTCGCTTCATTAGGCACCATCTTAGGTTTAGTTATTGCAACCCCTGCTGCATATGCTCTTTCAAGATTGAGATTTAGAGGAAGAAACGCTATTTTTTGGAGTTATGTAGGAATCTTAGCTTTTCCTGGAGTATTATTTCTAGTCCCTCAATTTTTCATAATCCGTGCCTTAGGCTTAACAGATACTTTTGCTGCCTTAATTCTTCCTGGACTTGGTAGTACTTTTGGTGTCTTTCTCTTAAGACAATATATGCTTGGTATACCTCGTGAGCTTGAAGATGCTGCTTGGATAGATGGATGCTCAAGAATTAGGTTTTTATTAACTATTGTGCTTCCTTTAATTAAACCAGCCTTACTTACTTTAGCCTTAATGTCCTTTTTAGGATATTGGAATAGCTTCTTATGGCCTTTATTAGTAATGAATACTCCAGAGAAGTTAACCTTACCAATTGCACTGGTAAGATTTGCAGCAGGATGGGCAGATCCCTTTAGAGGCATAGGACCTTTAATGGCTGGTGCATTTATATCTGTAGCTCCTACTTTATTAATATTCATAATATTCCATAGATATCTAATGTATGGAATTTCAATTAGTACTGGAGGAAAAGAATAATGAGAATAATTAGATATCTTCTTATATTTATATTTATTCTTTCCTCTATCAGTCTATCTATAAATTCAAAGCAGACCCTTTCTATTGAAACCTCAGATTTAGGGCCTCCTATCTCTAAAACTTTGTTTGGAATATTTTTCGAGGATATAAATCATGCAGTAGATGGAGGCCTATATGCAGAACTTGTTAGGAACAGATCTTTTGAACATATAAATAAATTAGAAGGCTGGAATATCCAAATTAAAAATAATTCAGAAGCAAAAGCATACATAGATAATAAAAATCCTCTTAATAAAAACAATACAAACTACTTAAAATTAGAGTTCAAATCCAACAAAAGCGAGATCATTATTAGAAATAATGGTTACGGAGGAATTTCTCTAAAGAAAGGAGAGAAATATATCCTTTCTTACTATGTTAAGGGAGAACCAGAATTTGAAGGAACTATTAGGTTCGCTTTAGAAGATAAAAATGGAAAATTATACTCAAAAGAGTATGTATTA
>CALHTV010000009.1 GCA_938039765.1 uncultured Dictyoglomus sp.
AAAATTTTGAAATATTAAAAGATTTTCCTAAAAATATGGCTTTAGGATATGGTATAGTAGATGCAAGAAATACAAAACTTGAGTCGCCGGAAAAAATATCTGAGCTTGTAAAAAAAGCCTTAGAATATATTCCAGAGGAAAACTTATACGTTAATCCATCCTGTGGCCTTGAATATCTCCCCAGAGAAAGAGCTTATGAAAAACTTGTCAATTTAGTAAAAGGAGTAAATTTAGTAAGAGGTGAGAGAAAATGAAAGAGATAAAACTACCCATACTTCCCACAACAAGTGTGGGAAGCTTTCCGAAACCAGAATACCTGGTAAAAGCAAGAAACCAATATTCAAAAGGTTTAATACCTTATTCCACTCTACATGAATTAGAGCTTAAAGCCACAGAAGAAGTAATCAGAATGCAAGAAGAAATTGGAGTAGATATTCTAGTACATGGAGAAATGGAGAGAGGAGATATGGCAACTTACTTTGCTGAAAATCTTGAAGGATTCACTATAAGCGGATTGGTTAGATCCTATGGAAACAGGTATTACAAAAAGCCTATAGTTATTGGAAAGATTAAAAGAAACAAACCCATAACTGTTGATATGTTTAAATATGCTCAAAGTTTAACTAAAAAACCTGTAAAGGGTATGTTAACAGGTCCATATACAATTGCAGATTGGTCTTTCAATGAATACTATGAAAATAAAAGAGACTTAGTCTTAGACTTAGCAGAAATTATAAACCAAGAAGCTTTAGACTTAGAAAAAGCAGGAGCACTATTTATACAAATAGATGAACCTGCAGTACCTACACATCCTGAAGAAATAAATATTGCCCAAGAAGGATTACAAATAGCGACAAGAGGTCTACGAAGCTTTATTATTACTCACATATGTTATGGAGACTTTAGACCTATATGGAAAGAAGTTATAAACTTTCCAGTACATCAATTTGATCTAGAGTTTACTAATAATGCTGACAAACTATATCCTCTTATTGAGGAAGTAGGCTTTCCCAAGGATAAGTATATTGCAGTAGGAGTAATAGATGTCCATAGCCACAGAATTGAAACAGTAGAAGAGATAAAATTAAGGATTAAAGAAGCCTTAAAATACTTCTCTCCTGAACAAATATTTATTGATCCAGATTGTGGGTTAAAAACAAGAACATGGGAAGAAGCAAAAGCTAAAATGGAAAATATGGTAAAAGCAGTAAATGAGATAAGAGAAGAGCTAGTAAAACAAGGATATCCTTCTGAGATTACCATAAAACTATGAAAATAAAATATCTTTTAGAACAATGGAATTTCTGGCTTGATGAAATATATAGTTATTCAATTATAGATAAAATTGCTTTAGATGAATGGTATTTTATTGACAAGGAAGAATTTTTAGAATCTGCCGAAAAATTAGAGAAAATTTATTTAGGAGAAAGGTGGAAAAAGATTTCTCTTCCTGTTTATTTCAGAAAAAGAGTAGAGATTCCTGAAAGTTTTCTAAACTACCCTATATACCTTTCCGTAGACGTAGGAGGAGAGGGATTCTTATTTGTAGACAGATCTCCTTATGCAGGTCTCAACCAATATCATAAAGAACATAAATTACCATCTAAGAAAAATTTTGACTTCATAATAGAGGCTGTACCAAAAGGACTTTTTGGACAACATCAATATAATCCAATTTTTAGAGAAGCTTTTATATACCAAAAAGATGAAGAATTGTATAAAGCATGGCTAATTTTCAATCTAATAAGAGAATTTGGACTTTCCCTTGAAGGCATAGATGAAAATCTACAGAAAAAGGTCCAAAATATATTAGAAAAGACTCTTGGAAAAATAGAGCTTATAAGTTCTCAAAAAGAGCTTTTAAATAGACTTCAAAATACAAGAGTTACTCTTGATCTTTTAAAAGGATTATGGAGTATGCCTGAATTCACAAAAATATCTACCCCTATACCTCATGATCTAAAAAGCTCTATAGTTTACTATTCCCAAGAGGCTATAAACGCCCTACTAGAACTTAAAAAGGAATATCCTAATAAAGGAAAATTATATACCATTGGCCATTCCCATATAGATTATGCTTGGCTTTGGCCAAGAGAAGAAACCATAAGAAAAGCTCAAAGAACCTTTTCTACTATGTTAAATCTCATGGAGAACTACCCCAACTTTATATACCTTCAAAGTAGTGCTCAGATTTATGAGGATATTAAAGAAAAAAATAAATATATTTTTGAAAAACTGAAAGAAAAAGTAAAAGAAGGAAAATGGATAGTAGAAGGAGGAATGTGGGTAGAAAGCGATTGTCAACTTCCCTCGGGAGAATCTCTAATAAGACAATTCCTATATGCTCAGAGCTTCTTTGAGAAAGAATTTGGTAAAAGATGCAAATTAGCATGGCTTCCTGATACCTTTGGATTTAACCCCAATTTACCTCAAATACTTAAAAAATCAGGTATATATTATTTTATAACTACAAAATTAACATGGAATGAAACAAACACTTTTCCTTACGATCTATTTTTGTGGAAAGGAATAGATGGATCTAAAATTGTGGCCCATATATTTGGAAAACATGGCGGTTATAATGGAAGTACAGAAATAAAAGAAATCATAGGATGTTATAAAGAATATAATCAAAAAGACCTTTCTGAAGCCATGATATATACTTTTGGTTATGGAGATGGAGGGGGAGGTCCTACCTATGAGATGATTGAAAGAATTGAAATCTTAAAAAATTTTCCTTTTATACCTAAGTTAGAAGAAAGAAACCCAATAGAATTTTTAGAGAAAATAGATAAGGAAAAACTTCCCCTTTACTATGGAGATTTATATTTAGAGCTTCATCGAGGAACCTTTACTACCCAGGGAAAGATTAAGAGACTACATCGCGCAGCTGAAAACCATCTTATAACTATTGAGAGTTTATCCACTTTATTAAATGTCTTTGAAAATATCCCCTATCCTTACGAAGAGATAACTGAAAATTGGAAAAAACTTTTGAGAAACGAATTTCACGATATACTTCCTGGTTCTTCTATTAATGAAGTCTACAAAGATACCGAAAAGGAGCTTAAAGAAATTCTATTATTAGAACCTAATTTAAAAAAAGAAGATGATATAAATTATATACTAGTTTACAATCCCACCTCTTTTCCTCAAGAACTAAAATTTGAAACTGAATTACCCCCAAAGTATAAAGTTTATTACAAGGATAAGCCTATTCCTTATCAGCAAATAAATGATAATAAATTTCTTTTCTATTCTAAAGAAGTAATTATTAAGCCTTATAGCTATATAGTTTTGGAACTTAGCGAAGAAAGAAATCTACCC
>CALHTV010000010.1 GCA_938039765.1 uncultured Dictyoglomus sp.
TTCATCTGGCACAGGATCAATGCCCCATTTTTCAAAAAGTTTTTCTCTTTTTTCTTCAAGATATTTTTCTGCTTCCTTGAAAATCTCTAAATCCTCTTTTTGGGCCAGCCTATATCTTTTGCCCTCTTTTTGAGGATGATGTAATACCACTGCTACCATTCTTTGACTTGCCTTTCCCTCTTGGAATAATCTTCTTACTGTTTTGTCATCAACAGTTGATCCACAAACAGGACAGGTGGCAATTGCTCTTGATACTGTGCCCTTTTCTGGATCAAAATCCTTAGGGAAATCATTTTCTTGCCCTACTATTTCAAACTCTACTTTACCATCTTTTACATAAGGTCTTAAAGCTATCTTTTTATTATCCTTTTTAGCAAGCCAGAATTGACGCATTAATGGAATCTCAGCCTTACAAGAAGGATTTTGACAAGGTATAGTTCTTGCCCAGATATATCCAACGGGTATTGAACCATCTTTGTCTTGGGGATAAAATTTACCAATCTCTTCTTTTGCTTTTTCCAAAACCCACTCTCCCCACTTTTTTACATCTTCAAGCAAAACATTCTGTACTTTGATTTTTTCTTTTACTTTTTCTCCAAAATGTTCATTCTCTATCTCGATTTCCCCAGGTTTTCCATACTTTTGGGGATATTCAAGGGTGCATTTTAAAATCAAGACGGCTACAGGATTGTATTCATTAGCATAGGTCTCAAGACCAAGCCTTAGGCATTCAAGGGGTATAGATCCGCCACCTGAGAAGGGATCTAAGACTTTTAAGGTTTTACCCCCATTTGCCTTTAAAATATCTTCCCTTGCTTTATTGATTATAATAGGATTTAAAGAGTTTTCCCATTTAGAAAGCTCTATGATAAATTGTTTCCTCTTTTCCCTCTCTATGTTATCTTCAGGAGCAGGTATTAAAGCAGCATAGGAAGTAGCTCTTGAGGATGCTAAAGGTCTTCTTGCCCACCATATATGTAAAGTGGAAATGTGGCCATGTCTTATATTCTTCTCTTTCGCAGATTCTTGACTTACTTCTTTCACAGGAAAGCTTTCTTCTATAAAGCTTTTCATATGCTAACCTCCCTTATATCTACTACGCTTTCTTTTTTATTTTTCCATTCATTTAAAGGAATTACAAATCTTACCACCTCAATTTTTTCTTCGGCTTTTAAATTTTCAGCAGGATTATTGATTATATAAAGGGTAGGGTTTGTAACCGCATTGGCCACAATATAGAGCCAGTATTCTTCTTTTAGGATTTTGGCTCTAAACCATTCATTTGGAGTAAGATTTACCTCACCCTCATCTTTTCTTGCCTTAACCTCTATATATCTTACTTCTCCCTTTCCCTTAGATCTAATATCAAATCCTAAGTTTTCTTTTGATACATCCTCGGGTTCTCTTCCTTGAGATCTCTCATATTCCATGGCAACTTCCATTCCTATTCTTTCTATCTCTTCATCACTTACCATTATGGAATTTGTTGGCCTAACATAAATTGCACCGATAAATTTAAGTCCAGATAAGCGCAAAGCTGTTTCATCCTCTATATCCTCTTTTAACCTCTTTAAAGCCTCTTCATATTTTCTTTTTCTTTCCTCTTTATTTTGTATTACAAGGTTTACTTTCTCTCCCTCTTCTCCTCTCTCATATAATTCCACTAATTCTTCATCAAGTTTATTTATTAAATATTCTAAGGATCTTATTCCATACTTCTTTTTTATCTCAGCTTGTCTTTTCCTCTCTTCAAGGAGAGTTTGTCTATAGTTATCAAGGAAAGAAATAGCATAATCCTCAGCTCTATCTTTTTTTAGATCTTCCCTTTTTGTTGGCTCCTTTAAAGAGGTAGGAACAAGATCCCATAAAATTGCTGGATTTACAATTTTTAATTCTTTACCATCATCATAGATTGAAATAAGATTTTTTCCTGCTGTCTTTCCTTTTCCATCCTTTACCTCACCTTCAAAAAACCATATAATTCCATTGTATCTACCTTCTGGATCTTCAAATACTGCTCCTTTTTGCAGAGAAGGAGCATAATTTTTAATACTCCATTCTATTAATGCCTCAAGAAGGGGATGTCCAAAGGAGATAAACTCTGCATCAGGATTTCTAAAGGCTATTTCTTTATCAAAGGTAGCTTTTGGATAAGGTTTAGGAAGACCCCCGTATCGATTTTTGAAGTCTAATTCCTCTGCTAGTCTTTTTATTTCATAGGGAACGGATTCTATAGAGATAAAACCATCTCTTCGGATTTTAATCTTTCCACCAGCCTTTTCAAAGGCTTTTTTGAAGAACTCTGCAACATATTCTGGAATTAATTTATTTTCTTTTGCTTTTTCAGCCATCTCCTTTATCCTTGTGTAATCAATATACTTTGTAGCAAGACTTTCACCTAATGCCTCTTTAATCCTTGTGATATACTCTTCATCCACTCTAATGTCTAATTCTTGTATTATCTCCTCCATAGTTCTTGCCCTGGTTACTGCATCTATAATGAGGTGATATAGGTCCTTTCCATAAAATACCTCTCCAATAACATCAAATACTTTATCACTTCCCATAGCTCTTCTGATTTCCTCAAGCTTATCCAAAATTTTAGCAAGCACTTTACCTTCCCTTGTATCCTCAGCTATTAGGTTATAAATATAGACTTCTTTTTGCTGTCCATACCTGTGAATTCGACCGATCCTTTGTTCAATTCTATTAGGGTTCCAGGGTATGTCATAGTTTATCATAAGATGGCAAAATTGAAGGTTTATCCCTTCACCAGCTGCTTCCGTTGCAACCATAACTTGGGTTTCATGTTTAAAAATGGATTCTGCCTTTATCCTTTCCTCTAATTTCATACCACCATGGATAAAATTAACAGAGTATCCCCAGGATCTAATATTCTCCACTAAATACTCTAAGGTATCCTTAAATTCTGTAAAGATTAAGATCTTTTCATTTCCTTGTAGCTCTCTTATCTTCTTAAACCCTTCTTCTAAAGCTTTTTTCAATTGTTGGACCTTAACTTCTTCTTTACTTTCTACTACTTTTTTTGCCTTCTCAATGAGGGTATTGATCTTTTCAATCTCTTCTCTTAATTCTTCTCTACTTTCAGCTATACTTATTCTTTCCCATTCTTCTTCCTTTTTCCATCTTTCTTCTTCTTCATAATCTTCAATTTCTTCAAAGTCAATATTTATTTCTTCTTTAGGAAGAGTAGGATTTCTAAGGAGTTCCTCAAGTCTTTCTTTTCTTCTTTCTAAGGATTTAAGAAGAGCATAGGTACTAGAAGCTGCTCTTTTCTGAAGAATTAAAAGAGCAAAAGCTAAATTCTTCTTTTTGTCATTTTTTATTGCTTTATTGTATTGAGAAGTAACATACTCTGAGAGCTCATTATATAATCTCTTTTCGTTGTCGGATAAATTAAACTTAATGGTTTTAGCATAACGGCTTGGAAAAAGGGGTTTTCCATCAAAGTCTTTTAAATCTTCCTTCATCCTTCTTATAAATAGAGGGTTATCTTTGCTTTGAATAGATTCAGTAATCATTGCCTTTGTAGCAAAAAATCCAGGAACTAAAAGATCTAGAAGAAGTCTAAAATTTTCAGGATCTCCTTTGTGAGGAGTTGCTGTGAGAAAAATTAGATGATCACTAGTTTTTGAGAGAATCTCGCCTAATCTATATCTTTCAGTTTTTATAGTTTTCTTCAAGTTATCTCCATATGCATAGGCAGACATCTTATGAGCCTCATCAACAATCACAAGATCCCAGTGGACACTTTCAAGAGAGGGTAAAATATCTTCCTGTTTTGCAAAATCCATAGATGTAATAACTTGGTTTTCTCTCTGCCATACATTTTCTCCATAGGAACGTGCAAAGGTAGATCTATCAACTACATAGAATACTTCTTGAAATTTTTCTTTTAATTCCCTTTGCCACTGATCTTTGAGGTGGCCTGGAACTACAATTAACACTCTATTTACAACTCCTCTTATTTTCAATTCCTTGATAATAAGTCCAGCCATTATGGTTTTACCTGCTCCTGGGTCATCGGCAATAAGAAATCTAATAACAGGAAGCTTTAAAATATAGCCATATACTGCCTCTATTTGGAAGGGAAGAGGATCTATTTTGGAGGCTCCCATAGCTAAAAAGGGATCAAAAAGGGATGCATATCGAAAACGAGTAGCTTCTAAGGCTAAAAATGCTTCAGTACCTTGGGCAGAAAAGTCCAAAGTAAGTTCTTTAAATTTTACTTTTTTAAGATCTTCTTCTGAGAGAAAACAACTATCATATTGATGGGAGTAAAGGGTCTCAAATATTATAAAAATGCCATTTTGCTTTCCCTCAACTTTTTTTAGAACTACAGGCTCTTTCCAATAAGGTCCTTCTATTATCATTCCTTCTTCAAGCATTTTTAACCCCTCTAAAATCTCAAAATAATCAGTTTAAACAATTTTTTATAGTATTTTTCAATATTATATCACAATGCTGAAGTAATAAATTTTATGAGATAAAACACATACACTTTAAAAAAGTTTTGGGGTCAGGTCTTGCAATATAACATATTATTTGAGGCAAAAGGCCACTTAATGGATTTGTATTTGTACAGTTAGCAGAGCTACCAAAGGGGTATATAAAAGGGAAGAAAAAGGCACATTTTTAAGATCTTACCTCTATCATAATACCTTTATATTTTAGTATAATTAAAACTATGAAAGAGAGTATTATTTTTATTTTTAGTTTTCTTTTAGGAATAGGTGGAGGGACTTTTGGTACTTTATTTTATTTTTTAAGTAATGTATACAAAATTAAAAATTTGATTTTGTCCCTTAAAAAAGTGCATCCCTTAATGTTTTTCTTTATGTTTAGCTTCCTTTTATCATCAGTCTTTTCTCCTTTTAGAGCTTTTTCTTTGGCCAATTTCTTAGTTCTTTTCTTTATGTTTATTACTTATATATTTTTTATAAGTGAAGAATTTGATAAAAACAAGATGGAGAGATTCTGGGATTATTTTATCTTTGGCACCTCTTTAATAGCTTTTTCAGGAATAACTATATTTTTTACAATGGCATTTATGCAGAGACTCCATTTATTGGGAAAAATGGGTTAGGAACTTTGTTAGCTACTATAGTTCCTATTCTACAATGGAAGATAGTTTATAATTCAAAAGACAAACTATGGTACTATTTCTGTCTCATAATAATCCTTACAGGTTTAATACTTACCATGTCTCAAGGAGCAATAATAAGCTTATTAAACAAAGAGATACTTTTACACTTTCCTTTTTAAGTGGTTTTTTGATCTATATGCTTCATCAGTTATTTGATGGAACCATGTGGTCTTTACACTTAGGTATGTTCTTTTTTGTTTTCATAGCTTTTTTAAGTTATGAAAAATAAGATTCTTTTTCTGCTTCCTTATTTTAATATAGCAGGCACAGAAATCCATGCTATTGAGCTTGCTAATGCTTTAAAGGATAGATATAAGATAAAGATTGTTGCTCCTTATGGTGGAGGAGTAGGACTTTTATCTCAGTATAATATTTCCTATTCAGAAATACCCATGTTGTCCTTTTTAAATTATAGAAAATATATTAGATCCTTAAAGGAAATTATTTTAGATTTTAAACCAGAGATCATCCATGTACATGGAGCTCATGAGCTTACATATTTAGTCAAAAAAACTTTTTCTTCTATTCCTGTAATATTCACATGTCATGGTTATAATTCAGATTTTCCCTTGTTAGATTATAAACTTTCTGCCTTTTTTAATAATAAGTATAGTGATAAGGTAATAGCAGTTTCAAATTATGAAAAAATGAATTTATTGAGGAGCGGATTATCAGAGGACAAAGTAGTAGTTATTTACAATGGTGTTCATGAGAATAAGAAAGGGAAGGATTTGCCTATAAAAATTGATGGTTTTATTATAGGAACCTGTGCTCGCCTTACTAAAAAGAAGGGGATTAGATATCTTATTGAGGCTTTTCAAAGGATAAGAGAAAAATATAAAGATGTTCACTTAGTTATTATAGGGGACGGGAAGGAGAGAAAGAACTTAGAAAGACTTGTTCTTCAAAGTAATAAAAAATATATTCATTTTCTTGGAAATCTCCCAGAAGCAAGTTCCTATTTTCATAATTTTCATCTATTTGTGCTTCCATCCTTAAATGAGTCTTTTGGAATTGTGATCTTAGAAGCTATGAGTCAAAAAATACCAGTCATAGCCACGAAGGTTGGAGGAATACCAGAGATTGTCATAGATGGAGAGACGGGAATTTTAGTCCCCCCAAAAGATGTAAGAAATTTAGCAGATGCTATTTTTGAGCTTTATAGGAATAAAGAGCTTAGGGACAAGATTGGAGAGAGGGGATATGTAAGGTATAAGGAAAACTTTACTGTAGAGAAGATGGTAGAAAAAACCTTGAAAATCTATGAAGATATCCTTTTTAGTTCCTCTAAGTAAACTTTATTAAGTACTCCTGAGAGAATAATTGTAGAGAGATTGTGATATCCCTTTTTTTCAGCCCATTTCCAAAATTTCTCTACATTTTTTTCGTTAATTAATCCAAAAATCCTTTGTAGGAGGTTGCCTATTTCATAAACTTTTCCAAGTTGTATCATCATTTTTACTTCAAGGGTTGGATGTTTTTTATAAAAATATATAGCAGATCTTGCCCTTTCTCTTTCTTTTTCAAAAAGATAGGAGAGATTTTCAAAATTAGGAGGAACAGTAAGGTGCCATACTTTTACCTTATCTGAATTTATAAGTTTTATATTTAATTTTTTCAATCTAACCCCAAGTTCCAAATCTTCCCACCCATAAAAGGTAAAGTTTTCATCAAAAAAGCCAGCTTTTAACAATATTTCTTTAGATACACTTGCATTTCCAGTAGCGAAAAAAGCTGAAGAGATATCTCTTAATTTAAATTTTTCTTCCCATGGTTTTTCCCAGTTATAGGTATTTATTACTGGACCTTGTACTAAAACTTTAAAGTCATTTTCTTTTTGAATTTCGTAGTGATTTTTAAGAAAATCTTTATTTACAAATATATCACTATCAATAAATACAATTAGCTTTCCTTGGGATATATTTAGAGCTAAGTTTCTTGCATGAGCAGGGCCCTTTCTCTCAGAAGAGTATATATATTTTAAGTTTTTATAAATGTTTTGGAAATTTTCAATATATTCTTTTGTTCCATCATTTGAACCATCGTCAGATACTATTACCTCATACTCTCCTTTAAAATCTTGATTTAGTATTTGAGGAAGGACAATCTCTAAAAGATTTCTTCTGTTGTATGCAGGCATAATTACGCTTATGTCCATAGGATAGATTATATCATAATGTTGTACTCAAAAGTTTTAGGAGGTTTTTAAAGGGTAAAAGGCATAGTAAAGTTATGAAAGGATGGATAGAAAAATGCAAAAATATTTTACGAGACAGCAGCTAAGAGATTATGTAAATTTGGCCTGAAGCAAAATGGAGCTATATCTCTTCTTATAGATACTCTTAAGAACAACAATCCTTTAATTTTTGATTTGATACTGAATAAAAAACATATATAGTTATAATGATTCTAGACTTAGGTAAGTTCTGAAGCTTTTAGAGCTGTCATAAAGCATGGACTTTAAAATTAAAAATAAATTTTTCGCTTTTCTTTTTACTCCTTTGCTTCGTATGTTATACTTAAAACCATGAAGATTCTTGTAGTAGAGGACGATAAAAAGATTGCTCATCTTCTGGAGCTGGAACTTGCCCATGAGGGATACGAGGTGAAGGTAGTTCATGATGGTTATGATGCCCTCATAGAAGTGGAGAATTTTAATCCTCATGTGGTTTTGTTAGATATATTACTTCCTAGTTTGTCAGGGAAAGAGATAGCAAAAAGAATTAGAGAAAGATATCCTGATTTAGGTATTATTATGCTTACTGCTTTAGGGGATGTGAAAGATAAAGTGGAAGCTTTCAATTTAGGGGCTGATGATTATGTAGTTAAGCCTTTTAGCATAGAGGAATTATTAGCAAGGATTCAAGCAGTTTTAAGAAGAAAGGAAAGAAGAGAGGAAGTAATAAGTAAATACGGAATTGATCTTTGGGTAGATCAACATAGGGTTTTTGTGGATAATAAAGAGGTAGAGCTTTCTAAAACAGAATTTGCTCTTTTGTATCTTCTTATGAGAAATGCTGAGATTGTTCTTTCAAAGGAGAAAATATTGACTTCTTTATGGGGAGATTATGATGAAGAGAGAGAAAATTTAGTTGAGGTTTATATCAATTATTTGAGGAAGAAGTTAGGAGAAAAGGGGAAGTATATTAAAACCATAAGAGGAATAGGTTATTCCTTTAGAGAAGATTAGTTATGAAAATTGCATGGAAAATTACCTTAATTTATGCTTTCATTTTTGTGTTTGTGATATCTATTCTTTCTTCTTTCTTTTATCTTAATACTCGTGCTGTGATTATGGATGAGCATAAGAAAGAAATATATAGGAGTTTATTTGGAATTGGCATGAGTCGAGGGTTTATGATGGGAAGAATGATGGGGGGTAGAATATCCTCCTTTTATATTTCAGACGAAGAAAATATTATTCAGGATCCTTTTAATTTAGGGAGAGTAGAGAAGGAAGGAATATACAAAACCTCAGATGGGAGTTTTGTATTGATTATTAAAAGAGATAACTATTTTATAGGTAAAGATATAACCTCTACGATAACAGCCTTAGATAGATTAAGAAAAACAGTCTTTTATATATCTCTTTTAGCTATTATTCCTTCTATGATGATAGGATATTTTTTGTCTCAGAGAATTCTTTTTCCTATACGTAGGATAATTAAAGATGCTCAGAGGATAGATATGAGAGAGAAAGGAAATAGGATAGAGCTTCCTAATACAAGAGATGAGTTATGGGAACTTGCAGATACTTTAAATTTGCTCTTTGAAAGGATAGAAAGGGCGTATAAAAGAGAAGAAGAGTTCTCGTCAGATATATCTCATGAGTTAAAGACTCCGTTAACTTCTATTTTGGGTTATATAAAAATGTTGAAAAGATGGGGAAAGGACAATAAGGAAGTGTTAGAGGAATCTTTAGATATATTAGAAAGTACTACTTTATCTATGATTAACATGGTGGATACTTTACTTGAAATCTCAAGAACTCCTGAGAGTATTGTCAAGGAAGAATTTTATATTAAGGATTTCTTGGAAGAATTGGTGGAGAAATATACAAAGGTATATCCTGAGTTTAAGTTTAAAGTATATTGGGAAGGAAAAGAAAAGTTGTCAGCGTCTAAAAAAATATTAGAGATGATTATAGGGATTCTTATAGATAATGCTGTTAAGAATTCTTTAGAAAGAAAGGAAATAGAGATGGGTTATATAGTAAATAAGTTTTTTGTTAAAGATTATGGCAGAGGAATTCCTAAAGAGGAATTTTCTAAGATTTTTGAAAGATTCTATAAATTAGATAAATCGAGAAGTAGTAAGGGTTATGGCTTGGGACTTTCTCTTGCTAAAAAGCTTGCGGAAAGTATTGGATTTGATATTATAGTAGAGAGTAGAGAGGGAGAGGGAAGTATCTTTTATATAATAGAAAAATTATGAAAAAAATATTATTGGCTTTATTCATTATATTTTTAATTATTTTATCAGGATGTGCTAGGACTGTAACCCAGAAACCTAAAGGTTTTTTAGGAATTGAGATCAAATTTTATAACCCATTAGTTTTAAAAAAAGAAGAGACTTACTATGC
>CALHTV010000011.1 GCA_938039765.1 uncultured Dictyoglomus sp.
AATTTTGGGGATATAGGTTTATGGGACATTCTTTAAGTGATACTTTAGAGAAACCTGAAGAAGGGACATATAGAGCCTATGAGGAGCTTCAAGAATGGAAAAAATATGATCCTATTGAAGTTTACTCAAAGGAATTAATAGAAGCTGGGATCTTAACCAAGTTAGAGCTTGAAGCCTTAAAAAAAGAATATAGAATGAGAAATGAGCATATAGCTGCAAAAGTAATAGAATCTCCTAATCCGGATCCTAAGGATATGACTCTTTATGTGTTTAATGAAGATCCTATTGATAACTTTGTGCCTGAAAAATTTAGAAATGTAAGAATTTTGAAAGAACCTAAATTTAAAGATAGAGATCCAGAAATTGAGATTAATTACAAAGAAGCTATAATTGAGGCTCTTTATCAAGAGATGAAAAGAGATGGAAGAGTATTAATGTGGGGTGAGGATATAGCAGACTACGGGGGATCTTTTGGTGAAACCAAAGGTTTATTAGAAATTTTTGGAAGAGATAGGATATTTAACACTCCTATTTCAGAAGCTGCAATAGTGGGGACAGGTATTGGAGCTGCTATGAGAGGATTAAGACCAATAGTTGAAATTATGTATATCGACTTCATATTGATAGCTTTAGATCAGGTGGCAAATCAGGCTGCTAAAATGAGATATATGACTGGGGGTCAAGTAGAAATTCCTCTTACCATAATAACCACAATAGGAGGAGGAAAAGGATACGCAGGACAGCATTCTCAAAGTCTTGAATCAATTCTCACTCACTTTCCAGGATTAAAGGTAGTTGCACCTTCTGATGCCTATGATGCAAACTGTGATTTATATAGAACATCAAAACCTTCTTCAAGATCCTTTATTATTATCTCTCTCAAGGAGAAAGGTACCAAAAGAAGAATATATTATTCCTATAGGTAGAGCTGATATAAAAAGAAAGGCTAAAGCTTATGAGAGAAGTGTTACTGTAGTTTCTTGGTCTGCCATGATATATACTGTGTTTAAAGCTGCCGAAGAATTGGAGAAAGAAGGAATAGAATTGGAGGTTGTGGATTTAAGAAGTCTTTATCCTTTAGATATGGATACAATTATTGATTCTGTCAAAAGGACAAAAAGATGTGCTATCATAACTCAAGCAGTAGAATTCATGTCTCTTTCTTCAGAAATTATTACTCAACTTTGTCAAAAGGCTTCTTTTTATTTAGAAAGGCCGCCTTTGAGAATAGGAACTCCTTATTGTCCTCTTCCTGCTTCGCCTGTTTTGGAAAAAGCATATCTACCTAACGATAAGAAGATAGTTTTTGAAAATGGTGAGAAGTATAATCATGCCAAGAGTTAGTGATGTAATGGAGAATGGCACTGTAGTTTCTTGGCTTAAGAAGGAAAGGGAAGAAGTACATATGATGGTGATTCTTTTTATAAGGCTTCTTTAGTAGAACCGATTTCTTGCGTTGTAGGAGCTGTTAACGCTCAATATCATACCAAGGAAAACTCCTATGAACATATAATGGGTATTAAGGTGGGAGGAAATACTGCAATTTTAGGTGGAGCTGGGCCTATGGGATTAGCTTTTTTGGCTTACCTTATATATGGACCTCAGAATCCTAAGCTTCTTGTAATAACTGATATTGATGATTCAAAACTTCAAAGGACAATGAAAGCTTTTCCTCCTGAGGAATTTAAAAGGAAAGGAATAGAAATAAAGTTTATAAATCCTATGAAAGATCAATCCTATAAAGAAATTAAATATGACGATATATTTGTTTTATATCCAAGCTCTAAATTGGTTGAAGAAGCTGATTCTTTACTTACTAGAGATGGATGTCTAAACTTTTTTGCAGGTCCTACTGATCATAATTTTTCCGCAAACATTAATTTCTATAAGGTTCATTATGATAAGCATCATTTTGTGGCAACATCTGGAGGGAATGCTAATGATATGAAAATAGCCTTAGATCTTGTGCAGAGAAATATTATAGATCCTTCACCTATGATAACCCACATAGGAGGATTAAATGTAGCAAAAGATGTTTTGCTAGATTTTCCTAATATTCCGGGGGGAAAAAAACTGATATATACTCATTTAGATTTTCCTTTATCGAATATTGAAGATTTTGGAAGACTAAGTTTAGAGGGACCTGAAAACTTAAGGGAAATTTATAAAGATTTATATGAAATTGTAAGAAAAAATAATGGTTGGTGGTGTAAAAAAGCAGAAGAATACTTATTGCAAAGGGGGAAGAGGATAGATGTATGAGAGATTAAAGAATAAAGTAGCAATAGTTACAGGTGCAGCCCAAGGTCTGGGGGAGGCTCTTTCTTACAGGCTTGCAAAAGAGGGATGTAATGTAACAGTAGCTGACATTAAGTTTGAGAAGGTTAAAGAAGTAGCACAAAGAATAGAAGAGGAATATAAAAGGAAAGCGTTGGCTGTAAAATGTGATGTTACTAATGAAGAGGATGTAAAAAATATGGTGGAAAGGACTGTGGAAATCTTTAGTAGATTAGATATAATGGTGGCCAATGCTGGAATTCTTATAGCTCATGATATTACAGAATTTCCTCTTGAAGATTGGAAAAGGGTTATAGATGTTAATCTAACAGGTTATTTTTTATGCGCTAGAGAAGCAGCTAAAGTAATGGTTGAACAAAGGTCTGGTGTAATAATTCAAATTAATTCTAAGTCAGGAAAAAAAGGAAGTTTTAGAAATTGTGCCTATTCAGCCTCAAAATTTGGAGGAATAGGTCTTACTCAAAGTATAGCTTTAGATCTTGCTCCTCATAATGTAAGAGTGGTAGCTGTTTGTCCTGGAGATCTTTTAGATTCACCCTTATGGAAGGAGAGTTTATATGAACAGTATGCTAAAAGATTAGGAATAAGTAAAGAAGAAGTAAGGGAAAGATATTTAAAACAGATTCCTTTAGGGAGAGCTTGTACTTATGATGATGTAGCTAATGTAGTAGTATTCTTAGCGAGTGATGAGGCATCATATATTACTGGAGATGCTGTGAATGTTACGGGAGGCGTAGAAATGAGGTGAAGATATGAAAGTACATATTGATATTGGGATTAACGGAGCCTTTTTAACAAGAAGATGGGAAGAACCGGAGAATTTTATGAAATTAACAAAAGAACTTGGTTATGAGTATCACTCTTTCTGTAGCGATGTCTTGGACCCCTTCTTGAGTGGAGATAAAGAATACTCTGAAAAGTATGGGGTAGATATCTGGGATTATTATACTGGTATGGCTACCCATAGATTTCATGGACTTTCCCATAGTGATGAAAGGGTAAGAAGAAAGATGAAGGAATGGATAATCTCAGCTATAGATATAGCAAAAGAAATGGGAGCAAAATACATAGGAGGCCATTGGGATGCTTTCTCGGTTGAGGTATTAAGGGATCCTCAGAAAACCAAGGAAAGAATTCAATATGTTTATGACGTATTTAGAGAACTTGCAATTATTATTAAAGAAAAAGGTCTTTTAGGGATATCTAATGAACAAATGTATATTCCTAGTGAAAAACCATGGACTATGAGGGAGGCAGAGGATTTTCTTATAGAAGTAAATAAAGATAATAGAGGGGCTCCTATCTATTTAACTATAGATGTAGGTCATCAGGCTGGAATGCATTATGGATTGTCAGGAAAGGATCTTTCTTATGAGGAATGGTTGAAGAGATTTGCGGCTTTTTCTCCTATAATACACCTTCAGCAGACAAATGCAGATTCTAGTAGTCATTGGCCTTTTACAGAGGAATATAACTCGATAGGAAAGGTTAAAATTGAAAAAGTACTTTCAGCTATTAAATATTCCTATGAACACTATAGGGATAATCCTATTTCTAAGCATTTAAGACCTGTTGAAAAAATAATTCTTATTGTAGAGGTTATACCTTCCTCACCAAAGACAGAAGAGAAATTATTAAAGGACTTGAGGTATACTGCTGAATATCTGAGAAAATATATACCTAAAGGAGGACTATATTATGAATTTTGAGGAAGTAAAGGGGTTGAAAAAAGAACTAGTTCGAATAGGAAGAAGAATAGCAGAAGAGAAATTAATAGTTGGTTCTGGAGGAAATATTAGTGTGCGTTTTGGAGAGATAGTTTACATAAAAG
>CALHTV010000012.1 GCA_938039765.1 uncultured Dictyoglomus sp.
CTTCTCTTGAGGAGCCTAATTTTAGCAAAACTATAGTTACTCTTTACGTACTTTCTGTTTCTAGATTCCCTTTAGAAGATCTTTTCTCAGAGAAGGAGTTGAATTTAGTTAAGATAATTCTTGGAGAATCTTGGAATTTAAGTGCTAGAGATATTGCCAGCGCTTTAGGTAAAGAGTTTAGGGAGATTGAAGATAAAATTTTTAATACTCTAATGGCTGAGAATCCTCAGGAAAAAATAGTGGAGAACATTTTAGATTACGTAAAGAAAGTAATTTCATAAGAAAATAAAGGAGAGGCTCTATGCCTCTCCTTTTAACATTCTTCTTTTATTATAGTTTCAAATATTTCTTGGTATTTTTTTAATTTCTCTTCGGTCTCTGCTTCGAATCTCAAGACAATTACAGGCTCTGTATTGCTTGCTCTTGCTAAAGCCCAACCATCAGAAAATTCTAGTCTTACACCATCTATAGTTATAACCTTTTCTACTTTATTAGCTATCTCAGGATATTTTTCTTTTAATTTACTAGAGAAGTTTTTGATTATTTCAAATTTTTTATCTTCGCTACAGTGTACCCTTATTTCAGGAGAGGCATAAACTTTGGGGAAATCTTTTAAAAATTCAGAAAATACAAAGTTTTTATTATTTAGTTTTTCTGTAGCAAAGAGTTCTATAAGTCTGAGGGTGGCATATAGGGCATCGTCATATCCAAAGAATCGGTCATTGAAAAATATGTGCCCACTCATTTCTCCTGCAAAAAGAGCATTCTCTTCCTTTAATTTCTTTTTTATTAAAGAATGGCCTACAGGAGATAAAATGGGTATTCCTCCTAACTTTTCTATGCCATCAAAAAGGAATTTTGAACACTTTACTTCACCTATAATTTTAGCCCCAGGATTTTCTCTTAGTATTCCTTTGGCAAATATGTAGGCAAGCCTGTCTCCATATATTATTTCAGCTTTCTCGTCTACTACTCCTAATCTATCAGCGTCTCCATCATAGGCCACCCCAAAATCTGCTTTTTCTTTTATTACTGTTTCTCTTAAAGTTCTTAAGGTCTCAATAACTGTTGGATCAGGATGATGATTGGGAAATCTTCCATCGGGATCTGAAAATAGCTCTATAACCTCTATACCTAATTTCTTCAAAACTTCGGGAACTACAAGTCCCCCACAACCATTTCCTGAATCTATAACGAGTTTTATCGTATTTGGGGGAATTTTAGTAATAGAAGAGTTTTGAAATTCTCGAAGTAAAAATTCCTTATAGGCAGATACAATATCAAAAGTTTCGTATTTACCCTCTTCATATTCAGAAGTTTCTTCTAAATTTTGAGTTATCTCATAAAGTTCCTGAATTAAGGGACCATAAATAGTCTCTTTCCCTACACATATTTTCATTCCATTAAATTGAGGAGGATTATGGCTTCCTGTAATCATTATCCCGCCATCTACAGGAAGTTTAAAAAGAGAAAAGTATAATAAAGGTGTGGGACAAAGTCCTATATCGATTACGTTTATTCCAGACTCTCTTAAACCTTCTATAAGCCCTTCAGAAAGTTCTTTTGAAGAAAGTCTTGCATCTCTTCCAACAGAAATAGTTAGGTTACCTTTTGATATTCTTCTTCTTATAAATGCTGCATAGGCTTTTCCAATTATTTTAGCTATATCTTTATTAAGATTTTTAGGAACTTCTCCCCGAATATCATACATTCGGAATATAGTTCTATCTAATGTAGCCATTTATTGCTCCCTCCTTTGTAATTTTTATGGTAGAAAAATTATAACAAATTTTCTAAAACTATTCTAACAAACATTTCAATTCCTATGGCCATTACTGATTCATCAAAGTCAAAATAAGATGAGTGATGAGGATGAATAAGACCTTTTTCTTCATTTCTTGAACCTAGCCAAAACATGACTCCAGGTCTTTCTTCTAAGAAATAGGAAAAATCTTCTCCGCCCATAGAGGGCTTATCTTCTTCAACATTTTCCTTACCTACTACTTCTTCTGCAATTTTTCTAACAAATTTTGCTTCCTTTTCATCATTTTTCCCTGGAGGATAGCCGAATTCATATTCTAACTCTACTTCTCCTCTAAAAGCCTGTGCTATATTTTTAGATATAATTTCTATCCTTTTAGCTACTTTTTCAGCTAACATTTTATCAAAGCTTCTCACAGTACCTTTTATCTCGGCTTCTTCTGGTATTACATTAAAGGCATTCCCACTTTGAATCTTGCATACACTTAAAACAAAAGGTGTATGGGGATCTATTTCTCTTGAGGGTATAACTTGTAGGGCTTGGACTATATAAGTAGAGATAATTATAGGATCAACAGTCTTGTCAGGAGCAGAGCCATGCCCTCCCTTGCCCTTAACTTTTATAGTGAAAGCATCAGCTTGAGCGCAAAAGATTCCTTCTCTAATGCCTATTTTACCAGCTGGTAAATGATTGGCTAAATGAAGAGCATACACTTTGTCCACATTTGGATTCTCTAAAATTCCTTCTTTTATCATAAGTTCTGCACCACCTGGGGGAAGTTCTTCTGCGGGTTGAAAAGCAAATTTTACTGTACCTTTTAAGAGATCTTTATATTTGGTTAATACTTTAGCGGTGCCAAGAAGTATTGCAGTATGTCCATCATGGCCACAAGCATGCATTGCTCCTTTATTTTTAGACTTATAGGGAACATCATTTAATTCTTCTATAGGGAGAGCATCAATATCTGCTCTAATAAGTACGGTTTTACCTTCTTCTTTACCTTTTAGTATTCCTAAAACTCCTGTTTTAGCTATATTCTTTTTTACTTCAAGACCTAAATTTTCTAGATATGAAGAAATTATCTGAGAAGTTTCAAATTCTTGAAACCCTAATTCTGGATGCATATGAAAAGTTCTTCTTAAATTAATTACTTCTGGCATAATTTCTTTGATTTCCTCTTTTATGTTCATAACCTTATCCTCCCTTTCTTAAGAGATATCAGAAAAGCATCAACTACATCAGGATCATAGAGTATTCCTTTATTATTTTCAATTTCCTTTAAGGCCACTTCTACAGGAAAAGCAGGACGATAAGGTCTATGAGAAGTCATAGCTTCTACTACATCTGCTACGGCTATAATTCTTGCTTCGAGACGAATTTCTTCTCCTTTTAATCCCAAAGGATAACCAGAACCATCGAGTCTTTCATGGTGTTGTAAGATTATTGGAGCAATGTCTTTTAATATTTCTACTTTCTTTACTAAATCATATCCTATTTGAGAATGTAAACTTACGAGCTTTTTTTCTAAAGAAGTTAACTTAGATGGTTTATTTAATATTTCTGAGGGTATAGCAATTTTCCCAATATCATGGAGAAGAGCTCCTATAGTAAGAGCTCTTATTCTTTCATAAGATAAGTCTAAAGTCTTTCCGATTATAGTTGAAATTTGTGCAACCTTCTTTTGATGGCCTGATGTGTATGGATCTTTTATTTCTATGACGTCAGAAGCCATCTTGATTGCTTGATAAAAAGATTTTCTGAGTTTTTCTTCTATATTTGTTTTTTCAACTAATTCTTGGGTTAGCTTTTCGTATAATTTTGCATTCTCTAAAGCAATACCAATGATCGGTATTATAGGATAGATCTTTTTAACATCTTCTTGAGAGAAAGCATAAGGCTTGTCTGAATCAAAACTTATGACCCCTAAGATCTCCTCCTCATGGAGGATGGGAATCATAAGATGAGATTTTATCCAAGAGGTTTCTGGGATTTTAACCCAATAAGGAAATTTATCTGTATCTTCAACGAGAACAGGTTTTTGGGTTTCAAGGACTGTTCTTAGGGTATAAAATTTTTCTTTATCCATTT
>CALHTV010000013.1 GCA_938039765.1 uncultured Dictyoglomus sp.
ATATAAAACCTGAGGGCATAAAAAACCTTATTGATACTATTCCTAATATTTCGGAAGAAACTTTAAGGAACATAATACCCATCTTAGGAGAAATAAAAGGGCCTGCAGTAGAAAGAATTATTTTAAATCTTCTTGGAAATCCGAACCTCAGAGATGAAGTTTTGGAAACCATAGTAAGGTATGGTAAAAACATAATTCCTCTTTTATTAGATAAATTGAAAGATGAAGATCGAGAAGTAAAGATGCTTGCTATTTTAGCCCTTGGGAGAATTGGGGATAAAAGTTCAGTGCCCTATTTATTGGAATTACTTGAAGAGGAAGATTTAGTAGTTGTTTGTGCTGGCGCTTTGGCCAAAATTGGGGACAGGATGGCTTTTGAGCCTCTTATTAAAAAATTAGGAAATCCTAATCCCTACATAAGACAAGCTGTAATCTCTGCTATAAACTCTCTTGGACATCCAGATCTTCCTAAGAAATTAAAAGAGTTACTTAAAAGTGAAAATGTTTATGAGAGAGAATCTGCCATAAAGATAGCAGGGTATTTTGGTTTTGAAGATTGTAAAGAAGAGATATTTAATCTTATAAATGACGAGAACGAGGAGATAAGAAAAGCAGTATATGAAAATATAGTATTCTTTGATGATAAATTAGTGATAGAGTTGTTAAAGGAGGGCTTAAAGAAAGAAAAGAGAAAAGTAAGAGAATCAATTGTAAAGTCCCTCATATATGTAGAGAGAGAAAAAGCTCTTCCTCTTATAGAGATGGCTTTAGATGACTCCTCACCTTGGGTAAGGTATTATGCAGTAAAATCTCTTATATTTCACAATCCTCCTAATGTTTTAGAGATGTTAGAGGAACTTTTAAAGAGAGAAGAGACAGCTCTTGTAAAGATAATAATAATAGAATCCTTAGGAGAACTACAAAATAAAAAAGCTCTACCTCTTTTAAAAAATTTTTTAGAAACTCAAGATAGAGACTTACTCTCTGCTACTATACGGGCTATTGGTAAGATAAGACATCCCGAAGCAATAAACTTATTGATTCCTTTTTTAAGTTCCCCGGATAAGAACATAAAAATAGAGACTTTAAGATCTTTAGCAAACCTAAAAGATAATGCTGTTATAAATAATATTATATGGAGCATAGCTACAGAAGACAGCCCAGAAGTAATAACTGAAGGTCTTAATTCTCTTTTAACTATAGGAACGTTAGAAAGTTTTAAAGCTATCTTGTCTCTCAGTTTAGACTCTAATAAAAGAGAGCTTTGTATGAAAACCCTTTCTCTAATTCCTGAAGAATTTATTTCTCCCCTGTTGAGTGAGGCTAAACATATGAATCCCATATTAAGGATTAATCTGATTTTTGCTTTAGAGATGAGAAAACAGGATGTGTCCAAATATTTGATGGAATTTCTAAAGGATGAAAATAGAGAAGTAAGATTGCAGGCAATTTCTTCTTTAATAGATATTGGATCTTATGAAGCTAAAAAGATATTGATAGAATATTTAGAAAAAGAGGAAGATCCAGAAATAAAAAATTTATTGATTCAAAAATTGGAGAGGAATAACTTATGAGATTTTTTCAAGAGTCATTAGATTTTCCTAGCAATTCCTTTCAACTTCTAAGGGATCTTATAAAGGAAAATATAGGAATATACTACGATGAAACCAAAAAGGATATTTTAGCAGATAAACTTACTCCTCTTGCTCTTGAAAGAGGATTTAATAATTTTCTTGACTATTATTATTTTCTCAAGTACGACTCTGAGGGGAAAGAAGAATGGGATAAAATTTCAGATGTTCTCTCAGTGCAAGAGACCTATTTTTTTAGAGAATTAGATCAACTGAAAGCCTTAGTAGATATACTTATTCCATCTCTTTATAATGAGGGTAAGAAATCTATTAAAATATGGAGTGCAGGATGTGCTACGGGTGAGGAGCCATTATCTATTGCTATACTATTAAATGAAGGGTCTTGGTTTCAAAAACTAGATATAAGTATATATGGAAGTGATATAAGTATTTCAGCATTAGAAAAAGCTCAAAAAGGTATTTATCGAGAGAGATCTCTAAGAAATCTTTCTGTTGATTTGATAAATAAATATTTTACAAAAGAAGAAAATGGATTTAGAATAAATTCAGAAATTCATAAAAAGGTTATATGGAAAAGAGCAAATTTAATAAAAGAGGAGGAAATAAAAGATCTTGCAAAATCTGATGTGATTTTTTGTAGAAATGTATTTATCTATTTTGATGATAGCACAATTCAAAAGGTTCTTAAAATATTTGAAGAAAATATGAGGAATCCTGGATATCTCTTTGTAGGGGTATCCGAGTCTCTAATAAGATTCAGACATTCCTTTAACCTAGAGATTATTGGAGGTGCTTTTGTATATGTTAAAAAATGAAACTGAAAAAATTATAAAAGTTCTTATAGTAGATGATTCGGCTTTTGTGAGGAAAGTGCTAACTAATATTTTTTCAAAAAGTCCTTTTATAGAGGTTGTTGGAACGGCAAGAGATGGATGGGAAGCTTTAGAAAAAGTTGAGGAATTAAATCCTGATGTAATTACTCTAGATCTTATTATGCCCAATATGGACGGAATAACATTTTTAAGAGAGTTGATGAAGAAGAAACCTACTCCAGTGGTTATAGTAAGTATTGCTAGTGAATCAGGGGAGCTTGCCATAGAAGCTTTAAACTTGGGAGCTGTTGATATAATTCAAAAGCCTACTGCTCTTGCTTCTGAAAAAATATATGAAATCTCCGAGGACTTAATACAAAAAGTTAAAAATGCAAGTAAAATTTCTTTGGAGAAAATTCAAAAAATTACAGGTAATCAAATTCCTGTTATAGAGTTAAAAGAGGAGATAATAAAAACAAAAGTTGATATAGTGGTAATTGGGATATCCACAGGGGGTCCTCAGGCTCTAAGATATGTACTACCAAAGTTTCCTAGATCTTTTCCTGTACCCATAGCTGTGGTTATACATATGCCTGTAGGGTATACAGAAATCTTTGCTCAAAAGCTAAATGAAGTATGTCAATTAGAGGTGAAAGAAGCAAAGGATGGAGATTTATTAGAAAAGGGAAAAATATACATAGCTCAAGCAGGAAAGCATATGATGTTTGAAAAGAAAGAAAATAAAATTTATATAAAACTTGATCTTAAGCCTTTTGATACTTTACACAAACCTTCTGTTGATGTACTTTTTCAGTCAGCAGGAGAAATTTTTGGGAACAGAGTTTTGGGAATAATAATGACTGGAATGGGAAAGGATGGCTTGAAAGGAGCGGAATATATAAAATTAAAAGGAGGATTTATTTTTACTGAAGCTGAAGAGACCTGTATAATTTATGGTATGCCACGTTCTGTAGAAGAGGCAGGACTGAGTGATAAAGTTATTCCTCTTTATAAAATGGCTGAAGAGATAATTGATTTTGTGGGAGGGGAAAAATGAAGATTCTTATTATTGATGATTCTTCTTTAGCAAGAAGACTTTTGAGAAAGATCTTAGAAGAAGAAAATCATGAAATTATTGAGGCAGAAAGTGGTATAGAAGGTATTGAAAAGTATTATCTAGAAAAGCCAGATTTGGTTTTTTTAGATCTTACAATGGAAGGAATGTATGGATTAGATACCTTGGAAAAGATAAAAGAAATAGATCCTTCAGCAAAGGTTGTGATCGCCTCTGCAGATATTCAAAAGAAAACTAAAGAGCTTGCTTTAGAGAAAGGGGCTTATTACTTTATAAACAAACCTTATGATGAAAAAGAGATTCTTAGTCTTTTGAAAAATATTATTGGGGGAGAAAAATGATTTTAGATGAAAGGCAGAGAGATGCTCTCTCAGAAGTTATCAATATTGCCTTTTCTAGGACTGCGAATTCCTTATCAGAGTTAACAGGAGATAGAATTCTCTTAGATCCCCCAAAGGTCGATATTGTTCCTATAGATGAGGTATCTCAAAAGCTTAATGAGGAATTAAAAGGAGAAGTTGCTACAGTGCACCAGATTTTTACAGGTCCCGTCTCTGGTGATGCTTTGCTTCTTCTTGATTATGAAGGAGCAATAAGACTTTCAGCTCTTGTTTCAGGTGAAGAGGATGTAGACTATACTTATCTTACTTCTTCTTTAAAAGAGGTACTTATGGAAGTTGGAAATATACTTCTTAATGCCTGTCTTGGTATGTTTGGAAACCTGTTGAATTTACATATAACTTTTTCGATTCCTAAAATTCACTTAAATGAACTTCATGCTATCTTAGATACTCTTGTTATTTCGCAAGAGGAATTAAAATATGCCCTTATAGCAATTACGAAATTTGGGATTAAGAATAGCCTTATAAAGGGATATTTGGTAATTATATTAGGAGTTTCTTCATTAGAGAAGCTTTTGGAGGCTGTAGATAAGCTTGGGTAAAATTATGAGGAATCTTTATAAACCTTTTTATGATTGGATAGAAGAATCTATTTCGTGGGGGATTTTTGTATTAGATCCTGATTTTAATGTCATATTTTGGAATAAATGGCTTGAGATCAATACTAATATCAAAAAAGAAGTTATTTTAGGAAAAAACATATTTGAAGTAATACCTCATACTCAGAAATTTAAATCCTATTTTCAACAGGCCTTAGGAGGAAACGCTATTATATTATCTCAGAGATTACATAAATATCTTATTCCTATAAAACTTAAGGAAGAGGATACGGAATATATGCAACAGACAGTGCAGATTTTTCCTTTTATAGAAAATGATGAAATAAAAGGAATAATAATCACCATAGAGGATGTTACTGAAAGTGTTAAAAGAGAAGAAGATCTTAAAAAGCAAGTAAGAACTCTAAAGGTTCTTAATGATGTTCAAAGAGCTATGTTTTCTCTTAATTTTGAGGAATGTTTAGAAAGAATATTCGAGGGAATATTAAAACTGACAATGTCTAAACTAATTTACTTATTTTTGATGGAAGATGGAAATTTAAATTTGAAGAAATCCACATTAACTTTAGAAAACCAATATGAAATTATAAAGGATTCATCATGTATAGTTCAAAAGGCTTTAAAACAGAAAGAAACCATATATATTCCCAAAAAAGAGGAGTCAGATATTAAATTTATTAGCCCTTTAGCTCGTTCTGCTATTGCTATTCCTCTTTTAGGTAAAGAAGATGTTTTAGGAGTATTAGTTGTAGAGTTTTATAATGAGGATGCTCTAAAAAGAGATGAGATTCTAAATTTAG
>CALHTV010000014.1 GCA_938039765.1 uncultured Dictyoglomus sp.
AGTGGAACCTATCTGTGAGCGTTATTTTTTTGAACTTGTTGACATAGAATATCAAAGAGAACCTCACGGATGGGTTTTAAGAATATACATAGATAAACCTGGAGGAGTCACTGTTGAAGACTGTGCATATATTAGTGAAAAAATAAGTAAGGAATTAGATTTAAGAGACCCAATTCCTCATTCTTATATATTAGAAGTATCGTCTCCAGGATTGGATAGACCCTTAAAAAATAGAAGAGATTTTGAGAGACACATAGGAGAAAAAGTTGAAATAACCCTTCTTCAGGAAGTTGAAGGAAAACGTAAATTAGAAGGGAAAATATACGAGGTTGATAATGAGAAGGTAACTATAGAAATTAACGGTTCTTTGATTTCTATTCCATTAAATAAGATAAAAAAGGCTATGCTTATTGTAGAATTTTAAGGAGGATGATATTTTATGAGATTAGGAGAAGACTTTTGGGTGGTTTTAGAGCAGATAATCAAGGAGAAGAAACTTGATAAGAATGTAGTTATAGAAGCTTTGAGAAAAGCTCTTCTTTCAGCCTTTAAAAAAACTTATGGTACTAGCAAGGGGGCGAGAGTTGAGATAAATTTTAACAAGCAGGAGATCAAGATTTATGTTGTAAAAAGAGTAGTTGAGAAAGTCTCGGATAATATTTCTGAAATCACTTTAGAAGAGGCTAGAACATTAAATCCTAATGCAAAATTAGGAGACGAGATAGAGATTGAAATAGAGCCCCAAGAATTTGGGAGAATTGCAGTTCAAGTTGCTAAACAAGTCATTATGCAAAGTCTAAAGGAGGCAGAAAGAAAAATCTTATATGAGAAGTATAAGGCAAAAGAAGGGGAACTAGTAAATGGAACTGTAGTAAGATTAGAAAAAGGTAATGTATATGTCCGTTTTCCAGACATCGAGGCAGTTTTACCTGTAAAAGAACAGATCCCTGGGGAAGAATATTGGATAGGAAGAAGATTGAGGGCTTATCTTTTAGAAGTTAGAAAAACAACAAAAGATCCTTTGGTAATTTTATCAAGAAGTCATCCTGGTTTCTTAAAAAGACTTTTTGAATTAGAGGTTCCTGAAATAAAAGAAGGAACAGTAGAAATTGTAGCTATCGCAAGAGAAGCTGGTATGAGATCAAAAGTAGCTGTCTATTCGCATATACCTGAGGTTGATCCTATAGGTGCTTGTGTGGGTTATAAAGGAGTAAGAATACAAAATATTATAAATGAGCTCAATGGTGAGAAGATAGATATTGTTCTCTGGAGCAAAGATCCTGCCGAATTCGTAGCAAGAAGCTTAAGCCCTGCAAAACCTATATCTGTTGAGATTAGAGAACATGAACACAAAGCGATAGTAATTGTACCTCCAGATCAATTTTCGTTAGCTATAGGTAAAGATGGACAGAATGTTAGATTAGCAGTTAAATTAACTTCATGGAGAATAGATGTGAGAACTCCTGAACAGTACGCACAAGAGAGAGAAGAAGAGAAGGAAAAGGTGGTAGATAAGAGTGAGTAAAGGAAAACATATACCATTGAGAACGTGTATAGGGTGTGGTGAAAAGAAAGCTAAAAGAGAACTCTTGAGGATTGTTCGAACAGAGGATAATAAAGTATTTTTTGATCCTACGGGAAAAGCCTCAGGAAGAGGAACCTATATCTGCCCTAAAATTGAGTGCTTAAACTTAGCAATAAAGAAAAAAGCCTTCTCCTATGCTCTTAAATGTGAGATCTCTAATGAGATCCTAACTACACTTAAGGAGAGTCTGACTAAAGAAATTACACAACGGGGGGAGATGAAACAATGAAGAAGAGAATATATGAATTAAGCAAAGAATTAGGAATTGAAAGTAAAGAATTATTGAAGATTTTAACTGACTTAGGTGTGAACGCCAAATCAGCTTTAAATGTTATAGACGAAGAAGTCGAAGAAATTATAAAAGATTTAGTTTTAGGTGGAAAAGTAAGTAAGGAACTTCCCCCCGTCCAAGAAGAAAAGATAGAAGAAGCAAAAGAAGAAACCAGAGAAAGTAAGGAAGAAATTAAGCCTATCGAGGAAACTAAAGTTAAAGAAAAACAAGAAAAGACTTTACTCTTGCATGGTAGTATGAGAGTTAAAGATGTGGCTGATGCTCTAGGAGTTTCTGCAACAGAAATTATTATGGAATTGTTAAACATGAAAATATTAGCTAATGTGAATCAATTATTAGATCCAGATATTATAAAGCAACTTGCAGAAAAGTATGGTTATAAAGTTGAAGAGATTAAAAAACAGCCCATTTTAAAGAAAAAGGTTTTATCTCCCGAAGAAGAAGCAAAATTGAAACCTCGTCCTCCTGTAGTTGTAGTGATGGGGCATGTTGATCATGGAAAAACTACTCTTCTAGATGCAATAAGACAAACTAAAGTGGCAGAAAAGGAGTATGGAGGTATTACCCAACATATTGGTGCATCAATGGTAGAACATGAGGGAAGAAAAATAGTTTTTCTTGACACTCCTGGTCATGAAGCTTTTACAGCCCTAAGAGCTCGTGGGGCTCAAGTTACAGATATTGCTGTTTTAGTAGTTGCAGCTGATGATGGAGTCATGCCACAAACTGTAGAAGCCATAAATCATGCTAAAGCTGCTAATGTACCAATTATTGTTGCAATAAATAAAATTGACAAACCAGAAGCAAACCCAGATAGGGTTAAGCAACAATTATCTGAATATGGTTTGATACCTGAAGAATGGGGCGGAGATACTATCATGGTTCCTATATCCGCAAAAAGGAAGCAAGGAATCGATCAACTTTTAGAAATGATCCTACTTTTGGCAGATATTTTAGAACTAAAATCAGATCCTAATAAACCTGCAAGGGGCACTATAATAGAAACTAAAATGGATAAAGGACGAGGACCTGTAGCAACAGTTATTGTACAGGAAGGAACTTTAAGACTTAGAGATATTTTTGTGGCAGGAAATGTAATGGGAAGAGTAAGAACTATGTTTGATGATAAAGGTAAACCTTTAAAAGAAGCTTATCCTTCTTGGCCTGTAGAAGTATCTGGATTTGACGAATTACCTCAAGCAGGAGACATTTTAGAAGTTGTAGAAAATGAAGATATAGCCAAAGAAATTCTTGAAGAAAGGAGAATGAAAAAAGAAGCTTCTAGCATTGAAGTGTGGGGATTAGGAGAAAAAATATTGCCAATTATCGTAAAAGCTGACACCCAAGGATCTCTAGAGGCTATTTTGCAAACCATAGATAAAATGCATACCGAAGATATAACCATCAAGGTTATTCATTCTGGAGTTGGGGGAATTACTGAGAGTGATGTAATGTTAGCATCAGCCTCTAAAGGAGTTATTATAGGCTTCAATGTTAGGCCAGATTCTAAAGGCCAAGAAGCAATAACTAAGGAAAAAGTTATAGCAAAAACTTATAGAATCATTTATGAAATAATAGAAGATTTACAAAATTACATAAAAGGCTTAAAAGCTCCTCAGATAAAAGAAGTTATTATTGGAAGAGGAGAAGTAAAAGCTACATTTAATGTACCGAGAGTTGGAACAGTTGCTGGAGTATATGTCAGAGAAGGAAAGATACAAAGAAATGCAAAAGTTAGACTAATAAGAAATGGTGTCATAATATATGATGGTAGAATTGCTTCCTTGAAGAGATTTAAAGAAGATGTTAATGAAGTACTTACCAATTTTGAATGTGGAGTAGGATTAGAAAATTTTGGTGATATAAAACCAGGCGATATCTTAGAAGTTTACCTTTTGCAACAAATTCAATAAAAAATTATGCTGGTTGGAATTTGCAAAGTAGTCATTTCAATTCCTGAGAGCTTTTCTTTGAAAGAAAAAAGAAAGGTCAAAAGAAGTATAATTGATAAAGTAAGAGCAAGATTTAATGTTTCCATAGCAGAAGTTGAGTCTCAAGATATCTGGAATGAATTGGTTTTAGGAATAAGTATGATATCTACAGAGTCAAAACACATATATGAGGTAATGTCTGAAGTTATAAAGGTTATTGAAGAATATAAAGAAGCTGAATTGGTAGATTATGAAATAGATATATTGTAAGTTTTTAAGGAGTGATATAAATGAGACAGAGACAAGAGAGATTAAGTGCCCTCATAAAGGAAGAGGTAAGTGAGATTTTACTTAGAAGAGTAAAAGATCCAAGAATCTCATCTTTCACGGTGATAACTGAAGTAAAACTTAGTAAAGATTTAAGATATGCTCATATATATGTAAGTGTGTATGGATCCGAAGAAGAAAAAAGAAGAACTATGATTGGTTTAGAAAGTGCTAAAGGTTTTATAAGGAGTGAATTAGGTAAAGATCTTAGAATAAGATTTATCCCAGAAATATCCTTTGAGCTCGATGAATCTTTAGAAAGAGGAGACAGAGTTTTGAGGAAATTAAAAGAGTTAGGATTTGAAGGTGATGAAGAAGA
>CALHTV010000015.1 GCA_938039765.1 uncultured Dictyoglomus sp.
TTTCTTTGGATGGCAAATATGTTTTTTAATTTTGGGCCACTTCTGGATATGATCTATATAACGGGTATATATGGATTTTATATTTCCCTTTTGTCAAAATTCATAAGAAAGAATATTAAGTTTTGGAGATGGGTGTATTAATATTTTTTTTAAAGTTTTATTTAGTTTTCTTAGTTTTTATAATCTCTCTTTATATACTAAGGCACTATCTTTTCACCTACAATAGAGCCTTAGGAGAGCAAAAAATGTCTTATCATGATATTCTCGACAGTGATCTTCCCTTTGTTTCCATTCTTATACCCATGCATAATGAAGAAAAAGTAGCAGACCATATACTTTCTGCTCTTGTAGAACAGGAATATCCAAAAAATAAGATGGAGATAATACCTATTAATGATCATTCTACAGATGGTACTTCGGAGATTCTTGATGAATATGAGAGGAAATACCATTTTGTAAAGCCCTTACACAGGATTGGCGAAGAACCAAGGGGAAAGTCTGTTAGTCTTAACAGTGCCCTTAAATTAGCAAAAGGAGATATCATAGTGGTATATGATGCAGATTATATTCCTCCCAAAGGACAGCTCAGAGAACTTGTGATAAATTTTGTAGATCCAGAAGTAGGTGCGGTTATGGGAAGAGTTGTGCCTATAAATACTTCGAAAAACCTTTTGACAAGACTTTTAGATCTTGAGAGAGCAGGGGGATATCAAGTAGATCAGCAGGCAAGATATAATCTGGACTTGATAACTCAATATGGAGGTACAGTAGGTGCTTTTAGAAAAGATTTGATTTTGAGATTTGGAGGTTTTGATGAAAAAGTTCTTGCTGAGGATACTGAATTGACCTTCAGACTTTACGTAAATGGTTATAAAATAGTTTATGCTAATAGGGCTGAGTGCTATGAAGAAGCTCCTGAAGACTGGAAAGTAAGGGCAAGACAGATAAGAAGATGGTCTCAAGGACATAACCAGGTACTTTTTAAATATTTGTTTCCTATTTGGTTTTCTGATTTTAATTTATTACAGAAAATAGATGCTACTCTTCTTTTATTTATTTATATGGTGCCTTTTTTATTTCTTTTAGGAATAGCAGACTCTCTAATTCTTTTCTTCTTAGGGGAAATGGAAATTCTCTCTATTTTTGGGATATTTATTTCTATTTTAGCCTACAATTCTTATGGTAATTTTGCTCCTTTTTTTCAAATGGGAGTTGCTGGATTTTTAGATGGGGTTGGGGAAAGGATTAGGCTTTTGCCCTTCTTTTATTTTATCTTTCTTTTTAACGCTTGGTATATCTCTTTGGGGTTTTTAGATGCCATAAAAGTGATGTTAACAGGAGAAAAGCCTGTTTGGCACAAAACAGAAAGGTTTAGGGAGAACAATGGTTAGTTATTTCTTGTTATTTATTCTATTTATACTTCTTCCATTTTTGCCTGGTATTATTGAATACTTTGAAAGAAAAGATGATCAGCCTTTAGAAATTAAGCAAGATTTTTCAAAGGATCCAGCTTTTTTTGGAAAATCCTTCAATAAGATTTTAACTCAAGCAATTTTGGAAAGATCCAAGAAGATTTCCGAAGATACATTAGAGATTATTTTATCCTCAGGTAAACCTGAAAGTCTAAGAATTATCAAGGATACGGTTGGAGGAGAGCAGATAAAAGAGATCATCTTTGCGGAGGGAAAAGAAGTAAAAACAGAAAAACCCTTAGAAGTTTATAAAGAGATGATCGTAAAGGGAAATTTTACAGTAAATCATACTTCTTCAGTAAGAAGCCTTTTAGTTTTTGGTGATTTAAAGGTTAAAAGTCCTCTGGAAGTGGTAAGATGGATACATGTGGAAGGTAAAGTTCTTATAAAAGCTAAATCTAACCTTGGTATAAATTTTTATGCTGAAAAGATAAAAATATCTGCTCCTTGTGTTTTTAAGAGAATATTTGCTGAGGAAATTGTGATTGGAGAAGAATTAAAGGAAGAAACTTTTAAGCAAGAGGCCTCATATATAAAGGGAACTATTAGGTCAAAGGGAGCTTTAAATATAAAAACTCAAGATAAAAAATTAGTTATTGAGGGAAATATAATATCTAATGAGGATATAGTAGCAGAAGGGGTTTGGATAAAGGGAGATGTCTTTTCTCATAGAGGAGTTATTTTCTTAAAAGGAGTTTTAATAGGAGAAAAGGGAAAGGTAAAATCAGTAGTTGGTAAAAAGAAGATAAAAATAGGGAAAAATGTTAAAATCTATGGATATATTCATACAGAGGGTGATGGGATTATAGAAATATGAGAAAAATTTTGCTTATTATTATTTTTGTTTTTTTAATAATAGTATTTAGTTTAAAGTTTTATACTTACTTTATTATTAGAAATTCATCTGAATTTAAGATATTTTTAGCTTATAACCCTTCTCTTTTGCTAAATCACGAATATGCAATACGAGCCTACGCGAGTGTCCTTCAGGAGGAGGGAATTCCTTTTCAAAGGATAGATTACTCTATCCTAAATTCTATTAGTATAAATGCTGCCCCTTGGATATATAAAAGCCTATTCTGATGATCTTCCTCTTAGAAGTGTTATTAGAACCTTTTTATTTAAAGTACTTAATATTCCCCATTTATTAAATACACCTTATGGAATAGGAGGATTAATAATTAACTTTCATATAGACTCAAGTATTGATTGGAAAAGTATCTCCTATATGATAGAAAGAGGGTATTTTGTTAAAGATCTTCAATTTTCAAGCCATATAACTGCAGGAGATTTTAGAGATATACCTGGAGATAAGTTAGGATTTGATGCCTGCAATAAAGGTAGAAATTATGTTAAGATGGTAATGCTCTATAGTGAGATAGGATCCCATGGAGGATGGGCTCATAACTGGTTTTCCGAGGGAATATTAAAAGGAAAATTTTCTAAAAAGGAGATAGAAGAATATATAAAAAAGAATAATAGGTGTTTGGAAAGTATAACAGGATATAAGATAAGAGAGTATTCTGCTCCTAATGGGGTACATCCTCAGCCAGATACTACAGAGATCTTAGAAAAATTAGGTATGATAGCTTACTATTACACAGGAGATTCTGGATCTTCTCCTAATAGGACTTTCTTTAATGGGAAGATGGTATCCTCAAGGGTTATAGCCTTTCCTATAACTCCCTTTGAACAAAATGCTTCTCTTTTTGAGATGTGGAGGGCAGGAATAAAGGAAGAAAAATTAGAAAATTTTCTTTTTAAATTATTGAGATATGTAATTAAAGAAAAAACAGTAAGACTCTTTTATTCTCATCCTTATGATATATTTAATTATCCTAAAATTAAAAAATTTATAAATGAAGCCTCAAAGATGAAAAGAATAGGATTAATAAAGGTTGAGTCTATGAGTTATTTTGCAGATTTTTTCCTCAGATTTTTAAATACTAAATATATTTTTGAAATTAAACATGGGCTTTTAGAGGTAAAGCTAGAAAACACCCAAGGTCTTGAGGGTATCACTTTGGCCATCTCTAAAAAATATAAGCTTCTTTCTGATCATTTCCTTTTAACGATAAAATTAGATAAAAATTATAATTACATAACTATAAATAAAGATGTAAAAAATCTTAAACTTACCTTTTCATTAAAGGATGAAAAAAATTAGTTTATTCTTTAGATTCGTTTTATAATATTTGAAAAAATCAATTAACTAAATTATTAGGAAATATTAACCATGCTTAAAGTAGGGAAT
>CALHTV010000016.1 GCA_938039765.1 uncultured Dictyoglomus sp.
AACCAAAAAATTTTTATGCATCCTGCTATCTTTTACACGAGTTGGTATTATTTCATACCCCTCTTATTTAGTAAAATCTCCCCGTTTTTGAAAACAGGCCTTCCTGAGGAACTAATAAGGAGATTCTTAAAAGATCTTAAAGGAGAATAACTATGAAAAATGCTTTGGCTGCAGGTGGAGTAATTATAAACAAAAACACTAAGAAAATTTTGATTTTAAAAAGAAAAAACGGAAACTGGGTACTACCTAAAGGACACTTAGAAAAAGAAGAATCTCCCGAAGAAGCTGCAATAAGAGAGGTAAAAGAAGAAACAGGGTTAAATGTAAGAATAATAGATTACATTGGTAAAACCCAATACCATGCTCCAGCTACAGAGAGACATCCGGAAGAAGAAAAAACAGTAATTTGGTACCTAATGGAGACCGAGGAAACAGGAATAAAAGTAGAGGAAGATATATTTTCTGACGGGAGATTTTTTAATTTTTTAGAAGCTTATAATTTTTTAACTTTTCAGCAGGAAAAAGAAATATTAAAAAGAGGCTATGAGCTTTATCTATTGAGAAACAAAGAAAAAAAACTTCACATACTAATGTTAACCTGGGAATACCCTCCGAGAATTGTAGGAGGATTAAGTAGACATGTCTACGATTTAAGTAGACATTTAGCAAAACAAAATGTAAAAGTATCTGTCATAACCTGTGAGGCTCAAAATGCTCCTAACGAAGAACATTTTGAGAATTTATCTATTTATAGGATTCCCGAAAAATTGATTGATTCTTATAATTTTATCTCATGGATTTATTTACTTAATCTATCAATGATTATAAAAGCCCTTCAAATAAATCAAAAAGAGCCTTTTGATATTATCCATTCTCATGACTGGCTTACAACTTTCTCAGCTTATGTTCTAAAACACTCTTTTAAAAAACCCCTCATTTCAACTATACACGCTACTGAGTACGGAAGAAATCAGGGAATATACACGGAAGAACAAAAATTTATTCACAACATAGAATGGTGGTTAACTTATGAGTCCTGGAGAGTTGTAGTATGTAGCAATAATATGAAAGATGAGGTTAAAAATTTGTTTTCTTTACCTGAGGATAAACTTATAATGTTGCCAAACGGAATTGACCCAAATAACTTAAATACTAATTTAAATCTTCAAGAAATCAAAAAGATTTATGCTGGCAATGATGAAAAAATAATCCTATTTATTGGAAGACTACATCCTCAAAAAGGAGCTGAATATCTTCTAAGAGCTATACCTATTATCTCGGAAAGAATTAAAAATACAAAATTTATATTTGTAGGAACAGGGCCTCAATTTTCTGGTTTGGTTGAGGAAGCAAAATATTTGGGAATAAAAGATAAAGTAATTTTTACAGGATTTATTGATGACAATTTGAGAAATGCCCTTCTACATATAGCAGATATTTGCGTATTTCCAAGTATCTATGAGCCCTTTGGAATTGTTGCCCTCGAAGCCATGGCTTTAGGCAAGCCTGTTGTAGCAAGCAGACTAGGAGGATTTTCAGAGATAATAGAAGATGGGAAAGATGGCTTCCTTTTTGAGCCTAGAAATATCCTAGATCTTGCTGAAAAAGTTCTTTATGCTTTGACAAATTATGAGGTTGTAGAATTTATAAAAAACAACGCAATGAACAAAATAAAAGAAAAATATCTGTGGGATAAAATAGCAGAAGAGACCTTAAAAGAATATACGAAAGTCTATTATGAATATTTAAAAACCAATTGGTAAGGGGGGACTCATTATGAAAGTAGTAATAATGGCCGGAGGAGAAGGTACGAGACTTAGACCTCTTACTATTACTAGGCCTAAACCTATGACTTACATAGTTGGAAAACCTATCATGGAACATATTATAAACTTATTAGCAAACCAAGGTTTCAAAGATTTTATTGCAACCCTTTATTACCTGCCTGAGATAATTCAAGAATACTTTGAAGATGGATCAAACTGGAACATCCACTTAGATTACTCAATCGAAGAAACACCTCTTGGTACTGCTGGAAGTGTAAAATACGCTTTAAAAGATAAACCTAAAGATAAGATATTAATTATTAGTGGAGATGCTCTTACGGACTTTGACTTAAATTCTGCCATAAAATTTCATGAAGAAAAAAAAGCATTAGTAACTATAGTCTTAGCAAGTGTGGAAAATCCGTTAGAGTATGGAGTTGTTATTACTAACGAGGAAGGAAAAATTGTTAAGTTTCTAGAAAAACCAACCTGGGGTGAAGTATTTAGTGACAACGTGAACACAGGTATTTACATCTTAGAGCCTGAAGTCTTAGATTACATTCCTACGAATCAACCTTTTGATTTCAGTAAAGATTTATTTCCTTTACTTTTAGAAAAAAAAGCTCCTATTTATGGATATGTGGCTAAAGGATATTGGTGTGATATTGGAAACTTAGAACAATTTTTACAAGCAAATTTTGACGTGCTGAATAAAAAAGTAAAAATTAAGATTCCAGGAAGAGAAATACTACCGGGAATATATGCCCGAGAAGATGTAGAAATTTCTCCCTCAGCCTTTATTAGACCACCTGTTTATATAGGCCAATTTACTAAAATAAGTAATAACGTATCTATATTAGGTCCTACAGTTTTAGGAGACTCTGTTTATGTGGATGATGAAGCTAAAATCCAAAGATGCGTTATCTTCAACAATACCTATGTGGGAAAAAAGACAAGTATATACTCCTCGATAATTGGATCTAAATGCAATATCAAAAACTCAACAAAAATAGAAGAAGGAGCAACAATTGGTGATAACGTCACTATTGGAGAAAGAGCTTTTATAAATAATGGAATAAAAATTTGGCCTAACAAAATCATCGAAACAGGTACTATAGTGAACACGAGCGTAATATGGGGAAGCCACTGGAAAAAAACTCTCTTTGGTTACAGAGGAGTCACAGGGAAAATAAACATTGATATTAATCCTGAAATAGCAACAAGAATTGGAGCTGCTTTTGGAACAATTTTACCTAAAAACTCCTTTGTAGTAATGAGTAGAGATGAAAAATCTGCTTGTAGGATGATAAAAAGAGCTATATTGACAGGTATTCTTTCCACAGGAGTAAACATATTTGACATAAGAACACTGCCAATCTCTGTATCGAGATATTCTATAGAAAATTTAAATGCAATAGCAGGAGTACATATAAGGATCTCTCCTTATGATAGTGAAAAAATTCTAATTGAGTTTTTAGATAGAAAAGGAACTAATATAGACAAAAACACAGAAAGAAAAATAGAAAACATCTTTTTTAGAGAAGATTTTAGGAGAACTTATGCTAACGAGATAGGAATAATTAGATTTCCCCCTCACATAATAGAATACTATATAGAAGGCTTATTCAAAAATATAGATATCTTTTCTATAGAGAATAGAAAGTTTAAGGTTGTAGTAGATTATCGTGGAAATTCTGCTTCTCTTTTACTTCCTTCTATATTTTCCAAACTTAAAGTGGAAAGTATATATCTAAATCCATATGGAGAAGATAGCAATAAAACCTTAGTTCCCGAAGAAGAAATATTAAAAATAACCCAAACAATCGGAGCTGATTTTGGAGTAACAATAGATAATGACGCTGAAAACTTCTCTATAGTAACTCCAGAAGGCAAAATTATTTCTAAGGATGATTTAATAGCAGTTATAACTTACTTAATACTAAACATCTATCCTAATTCCCAAATTGTTATTCCCGTTACTATCTCAAGTTCTATTGAGAAAATAGCAGAAGAATTAAATGGGAAGATTATAAGAAGCAAAATTCATCCTTCAGAGCTTACAAAGATTATATTAAGAACTGAAGCTAAATTTGGAGCAAGTGAGGATGGTTTTATCTTTCCTGAATTTCAACCTACTTTTGATGGAATCTATGCACTAATAAAATTCCTTGAGTTAAATTCTAAAGTCAAAATATCCTTATCCGAGATTATAAATAGTATTCCAAAATACTACAAAGTTAACACTATTGTAGATTGTTCCTGGGAAAACAAGGGAAAAATTATGAGAAAACTGATTGAAAGCTTCGCTGACAAACATATAGAGTATACAGATGGAATAAAAATCTATTTTGAAAACTCGTGGGTATTAATACTACCACATCCTGAAGATCCATCTTTCATAATATATGCAGAAGCGCCAAACCTAAGAGAAGCCCAAGAATTACTAGAAGATTTCAGTAATAAGATTAAGCAGTTAAATACAATTTTAATCTAATTTTAACTTGACATTAAACTTCTTAAAATTATCATAAACTAAGGAGAAAAATTTCTTAAGGGAGGTTGAAAAATGCAAAATCTACTCTGGCTTGTCCCCTTTTCAGGAGCCATTGGCCTAATTACTGCTTTTCTAATTGCTCGCGGTATTCTAAGAGAAGAAGAAGGGCCAGAAGAAATTAAAAAGATAATGAAAGCAATACAACAAGGTGCTGATGCATTTTTAAACAGAGAAATAAAAACAGTAGCAATTTTTGTATTAATATTTGGTATATTCATGGCTATAGTTTTACAACCTCTTCTTGGACTCGCTTTTATCATTGGAGCTATATTCTCTATGCTTTCTGGATTTATTGGTATGAAAATAGCCACAAGAGCAAATGGAAGGACCACCTATGCAGCTGCTAAACATGGTCCAGGTAAAGCTTTGGATCTAGCTTTCTCTGGTGGTTCAGTTATGGGACTAATGGAAGCAAGCTTAGGTATTTTGGGATCAAGCCTAATCTACCTAATATTAAGTGGTTTTATGCCTGATCCTAGGTCAAAATTAGAAATCATTAGTGGTTATGCTTTAGGTGCAAGCTTTATAGCCCTTTTTGCTCGCGTAGGAGGTGGAATATATACAAAAGCAGCTGATGTAGGAGCAGATTTAGTAGGAAAAGTCGAGGCTGGAATTCCTGAGGATGATCCAAGAAATCCTGCGGTGATTGCAGATAACGTAGGTGACAACGTAGGAGATGTGGCTGGGATGGGAGCAGATCTTTATGAGTCATATGTGGGAGCTATCAATGCAGGAGCTGTTTTAGGATTTGCATATGCAGAAATAAAGGGTCTATTGTTTCCATTTCTTCTTGCTGTAATAGGTTTATATGCTTCTATTATTGGAATCATATTTACCAAGGTTTATGCTTCTCAAAAGAATGCTGATCCAGCTAAAGCTCTAAGGAATGGAACTTTCTTAGCAGCAATCATAACAGTTATAGGATCATATTTCCTTTCAAAAAGTCTTATAGGTGATTTAGGAGCTTTCTGGGCCTCTACTATTGGCATTTTAGCAGGAATTGGTATTGGTTTAATCAGCGAATACTATACTGCTAACAAACCTATCGAAAGAATAGCTTATGCAAGTACTACAGGACCTGCTACTAATATCATCACAGGACTTTCAGTGGGAATGGAGAGCACACTCTTAACTATTATTGTACTCGCTATAGGTATTTATTTAGCTTATATAGCTAAAGGTATGTGGGGTATAGGAATAGCAGGAGTAGGAATGCTAGCAACTCTCGGAATAACACTTTCTGTTGATGCTTATGGGCCAATTGCTGACAACGCAAGTGGAATAGCAGAAATGGCTCAGCAAGGTGAAAGAGTAAGAGAAATAACTAGTTCTCTTGATGCATATGGCAATACTACTGCTGCAATGGGTAAAGGATTTGCAATTGGCTCAGCTATATTAACAGCTCTTTCTCTGTTTGCTGCCTTCAAAGAATGGGCAGGAATTCAATATATTGATGTATCTAAAGCTAGTGTTCTTGCTGGAGCTCTTATAGGAGGTATGTTACCATTCCTATTTTCAGCTCTATCCTTGAAAGCAGTGGGCGAAGCTGCTACTCATATGGTAGAAGAAGTGCGAAGACAATTTAGAGAAATAAAAGGTTTACTTGAAGGCAAAGCTGAACCAGATTATGCAAGATGCGTTGATATCAGCACAAAAGGCGCTTTAAAAGCTATGGTTTTACCAAGTTTAATTATGATTCTATCTCCTTTTATTATAGCTTTCTTACTTGGAAAAGAAGCCTTAGGTGGAATGTTGACAGGTGCAACTATCTCAGGGGGATCTCTTGCTATATTTATGGCAAATGCAGGCGGAGCTTGGGATAATGCCAAAAAACTAATTGAGCATGGAAAATTTGGAGGTAAGGGTTCTGATGCTCACAAAGCAGCGGTTGTTGGAGATACGATAGGAGATCCTTTCAAAGATACAGCAGGACCATCTATTAATATCTTAATTAAGCTGATGGCTGTTATCTCCTTAGTCTTCTTGCCAATTTTCTTCCATTAATCAAAGACCCAAAAAAGGTGAGGGAAGATTTTCCCTCACCTTTTTTTATTTTAATAACGACATAAATTCCAAAAGCTTGACATTAAGATTGTATATAATATACTTAAACCTAAAACTTTAATGGTTTTTTGTATTTTTAAGAAATTGGAAGGAGGGATAATTTGTTTAAGAAACTTCCGTCGCTAATAAACTTCCCAAAGATGGAAGAAGAAATATTAAAATTTTGGAAGGATAACAATACTTTCAAGAAATCTTTAGAAAATAGGAAAGGATCTCCAAGATTTACCTTCTATGAGGGACCCCCAACAGCAAATGGAAAACCTCATGCAGGACATGTATTACCAAGAATATATAAAGACCTTTTCCCCCGTTATAAAACCATGCAAGGATTTTATGTTCCAAGAAAAGCAGGATGGGATACCCATGGTCTTCCTGTAGAGTTAGAAGTAGAAAAAGAACTTGGTATCAATAGCAAGCAGGAAATAGAGAAATACGGAATAGAGGAATTTAATAAAAAATGCAAGGAAAGTGTATTTAGATACGAAAAAGAATGGAGAGCTTTTACTGAAAGAATTGGCTTTTGGATTGATATGGATAATCCTTATATTACTTTAAGTAATGACTATATAGAATCGGTTTGGTGGCTTATCAAAAAAATTTGGGAAAAGGGACTTCTTTACAGAGGATACAAGATTGTTCCCTGGTGTCCTAGATGTGAGACTGCTCTCTCAGATCACGAGGTAGCCCAAGGATATAAAGAAACAGAAGATCCTTCAATATTTGTAAAGTTTAAATTGAAAGACCAAGACAATGTTTACCTCCTTGCTTGGACTACAACTCCTTGGACTCTAATATCAAATGTAGCATTAGCAGTACATCCAGAAGAAGATTATATAAAGATAAAGGTAGAAAACGAATATTATATTTTAGCAGAAAAAAGACTACCTTATATCTTCCCAGAAGAAACTTACGAGGTAATTGAAAGAAAAAAAGGAAAAGAATTAGAAAAAAATTATTATGAGCCTCTCTTTACTTTCTTACCTGTACACAAGGACTCTTATTATGTAGTACTAGGAGAATTCGTAACCCTTGAAGACGGAACAGGAATAGTACATATTGCTCCAGCCTTTGGAGATGAGGACTTTCAAATAGGAAAAAAATATGATTTGCCTTTCCTCCAACCTGTAGACCAAACAGGAAAATTTACAAAAGAAATAACCCCATGGGCGGGTATGTTTATAAAGAAGGCAGACCCATTAATTGTAGAAGATTTGAAGCAAAGGAATCTCCTTCTTAAAGAAGAAAAATATGCACATACTTATCCCTTCTGTTGGAGATGTGATACTCCTCTTATATATTATGCAAGAGCTTCTTGGTATATTAAGACAACAGCAGTAAAAGAAAATCTTATTAAAAACAATAAAAAGATAAATTGGTATCCAGAGTATATAAAAGAGGGAAGATTTGGAAATTGGCTTGAAAATAATATTGATTGGTCCCTTAGTCGCGAGAGATACTGGGGTACACCTCTTCCTATATGGATTTGTGATTCCTGTGGACATGAAGAATGCATAGGAAGCTATAAAGAGCTTGGAATAACAGATACTACAAATTTTGATCCCCATAAACCTTATATAGATAAGATCACTTTAAAATGTCCTAAATGTGGTGGAATAATGTACCGTGTTCCAGAAGTGATAGATTGTTGGTTTGACTCCGGAGCTATGCCTGTAGCTCAATGGCATTATCCCTTTGAAAACGAAGAAGAATTTAAAGTATCTTTTCCAGCAGATTTTATATGCGAAGCTATCGACCAAACAAGAGGATGGTTCTATAGTCTGCTAGCCATTTCAACTCTTGTATTTGATGAACCAGCATACAAGAATGTATTAGTTACAGAACTAGTGCTAGATGAAAAGGGCGAAAAAATGAGTAAACACAAAGGGAACGTAGTAGATCCATGGTTAATTCTTAACAAATATGGAGCAGATGCTTTAAGATGGTACATCTTTACAGTAAGTCCACCATGGATACCTCTTAGGTTCTCTCCTGATGCGGTAAATGAATCTCTCAAGAAGTTCCTCCTTACTCTATGGAATACTGTTTCCTTCTTTTCTATATATGCTGAAATAGACCAATTCAATCCTAATTTAAACTCTGTACATCTAAAAGAATTAAGTGATCCTTCCGATCAATGGATTATTTCTAGATTAAACTCCCTCATAATAAAAGTGAGAGAAGAAATGGAGAAGTTCAATGCTACAAACGCAGCAAGAGCAATTCAATCTTTCGTAATTGATGACCTAAGTAACTGGTATATAAGATTAAATCGAGAAAGATTTTGGAAGTCAGAAAAAGATAAGGACAAATGGTCTGCATACACTGTTACATATACAGTAATAAAAGAACTTGCTAAGTTATTAGCCCCCTTTATTCCTTTTACTTCAGAGAAGATATATCAAGAAATAGTAAGAGCAGCTGAAAAAGATCTACCTGAGAGCGTTCATTTATGCGACTATCCTATGGAAAACCTAGAATTGATAGATCAAAAATTAGAAGAAAATATGAACATAGTTAAAGAGATAGTAGCTATTGGAAGGAGACTAAGAAATGAAGCAAATATAAAAATTAGACAGCCACTCTCTAAAATATGGGTAAAAGTAGATTCTAAATTGGAAAAGGATATAGAAAATCTTAAGAAATACATCGAACAAGAACTAAATGTGGAAGAAGTAATTTTAGAAAAACCTGAAGAAAAAGAAGGAATCCTTATACATAAAGAGTCTACTTTTGAAATAGGATTGGATGTAACTCTAACAGAAGATTTATTAAATAAGGGTATACTCAGAGAATTAGAACATAAAATACAAATGTTAAGAAAAGAAGCAAAACTAGACTATGCAGATAGAATAAGGTTCTATTATAAAGGATCATCCCGTATAAGAAATATTATCGAAAAAAATAAAGAAGAATTTGCAGAAGAAATTTTAGCTATAGAGCTTATAGAAGGAACTATTCCAGAATCAGCTTTTCAAAAAACTATTAAAGTGTATGACGAGGAAATTTCCATAGGTTTCGAAAAAGTATAATTTTCAAAAGAAGTGATAGGTCTTGTTTAGAAAGAATAAGATACTGATATTCTTTATATTTCTATTGTTTATCTTCTCCATATCTTCCTCAAGGGTACCTATCAATTTAAAAGATGATCTAGGAAGGACTATCCTAATAACAAAATATCCAGAAAGGATTATATCTTTATCTCCTTCCTCCACAGAGATTCTTTTTGCAATAGGTGTAGGAGATAAAGTAATAGGAGTCACAGATTATTGTAATTATCCTAAAGAAGCATTAACAAAAGAAAAAGTTGGAGGTTTTAGCAATCCTAATGTAGAAAAAATTATTTCCCTTAAACCTGATCTAGTTGTACTTTATAAAAGTTTTCCAAAAGAAATCTTTAATCAGTTAGAAAAAAATTTACCTAACACTCAATTCATTGTTTTAGATCCAAAGACTTATGAAGATGTAATGAAGAACATCCTATTACTTGGCAAAGTTTTCGGGAAAGAAGAAAACGCTAGAAAGATCTACAACACTATGCTACAAGAATGGTTAACAGTACAGAAACAAACAGTTAAAATTAAAAAATCTCCTAAAGTTCTCTTCTTATTATGGAATGATCCATTTATTTCTGCTTCCCCAGGAACTTTTATAGGAGATCTTCTTAAGAAGGTAAAAGCTAAAAACATCGTAGAAAACTTAGAACCTGAATATCCTGTTCTTAGTGTAGAATATATTCTTTCTAAAGATCCTGATTTTATAATAATAGGTGAAATGTCAGGAATCTCAATAGAGTCTATTTTAAAACATCCCTTACTAAAAGATACAAATGCTGTTAAAAATAAAAGAGTTTACACTATTAACGATGACTTAGTATTTAGACCAGGTCCTAGACTTTCGGAGGGTCTAAAAGCAATTTTCCAAATTATCTATAAAAATCTCTCTCTATGAAATCAAAACTTGTTGCTCTTCTTATAGTCCTTTTATTGCTGATATTACTATCAATTTACATTAAACTCGAAGTTCCTTTTTCTAAATCTAACGATTTAGAAGATGTCCGGGGAAAAATAATATGGAATATAAGAGTTCCCCGGACTCTTCTTGCAATTATTGTTGGGGGAAATTTAGGATTAGCAGGTGCAATTCTTCAAAGTTTTTTTCATAATCCTTTAGCAGAACCTCATGTTATTGGTCTATCTTCTGGAGCATTATTAGGAGCAACCTTATATTTTATCTTTTCAGGAAGTACTTGGGACATTGATCCTTTTTTAACTCCATGGCTTGCAATTGCAGGTGCTTTTGTGGTTCTACTTATACTTTTATTATTAAACAGAAAGTTTCAGTCTTCTTACACTCTAATCCTCTTAGGAGTTTCTCTTAATTCTTTATTGTCATCAATAATAGCCCTAATACTCTTTCTAAAACAAAAGACTTTTCAAGGTGTATATTCTTGGCTCCTCGGAGGCTTTAATGGCAAAACTTGGGAACATTTTTATCTTCTAATCTCATATTCAATAATAGGAATTATATGGGCCTTTATGTGGAGAAGAAAATTTAATTTATTCTTCTTAAGCGAAGAGGAAATTTATAGTTTGGGAATGTCTCTTAAAAAATATCAACCTCTAACTATCATACTTTTATCTCTCTTAATTGCTCCTTCGGTAGCAGTGTCCGGAAGCATTGGTTTTGTTGGACTCATAGCTCCACATCTCATGAGAACGTGGGAAACCTCTGATTACAGATGGATGATTCCATCTAGTTATTTGGCTGGAGCATCTTTACTCCTTGCTTCAGATATCTTAGCAAGAAGCGTATTTTATCCTACAGAGATCCCTGTTGGAGTTATAACGTCTTTTTTAGGAGTACCTTTTTTTGTATATTTGTTAATAAAGAAATGATAGAATTTGAAAAAATTACAGCAGGCTACCCTAACAAAATAGTGCTTAAAGAATTTACCTGGAGAACTCCAGACAGAGGCTTTATAGGTATAATTGGACCTAACGGTGCTGGAAAAACTACAATTTTTAGACTAATAATAAAATATCTCCTTCCCAAGTCAGGCAATATCTTTTTTCAAGGGAAGAATTTGAAAGAGATAAAACAAGGAGAATTAGCTAAAAAAGTTGCTCTCTTAGCTCAGAAACCAGATCTTAATTTTTCTTTATCGGTAGAGGAATATGTAGGACTTGGAAGATACCCTCATCATCCTCATTGGAGGCCTCTAAGCAAAAAAGATATCATAA
>CALHTV010000017.1 GCA_938039765.1 uncultured Dictyoglomus sp.
TTTATCAATTTTATAATTTTATTATTTTATTTATTATACTTAAAGTAAATAGAATTTTGCAAATCTTAGGGTTGTTAAAGAGTTTGATTTTATTTAACTTTTAATAATTTCTAACATTTTATCTTCTGTAAATTGTACCGAACAGAGTTTGTAGTATAGTCCTTTTTTTCTTATCAATTCTTCATGAGTTCCTATTTCTACAATTTCTCCGTCTTTTAATACTATAATTTTATCAGCTTTTTTTACTGTTGAGAGTCTGTGGGCAATTATTAATATTGTCCTTGTACCTGCCAAGTTGTTTATAGCTTTTTGAATTTCACTCTCTGTTTCAGTATCCACCGATGATGTAGCTTCATCAAGAATAAGAATAGGAGCATTTTTTAATACTGCTCTTGCGATAGCAAGTCTTTGTTTTTGGCCCCCTGAAAGTTTTATTCCCCTCTCTCCTATTTCCGTAAAATACCCTTTAGGAAGTTTTTCTATAAATTCATGAGCATGGGCAATTTTGGCTGCATTGATTACCTCTTCTAAAGGTGCATTTTCTTTTCCATAGGCGATATTTTCAAAAATAGTGCCATTGAATAAGAATACATCTTGTAAGACCATACTTATATTCTCATGAAGGGACTTTAAGGTTATATCCCTTATATCTATGTCATCAATTTTTATACTTCCGGAATCAGGATCGAAAAATCGGTTTATAAGATACATAATAGTTGTTTTACCAACGCCTGTAGGTCCTACAAAGGCTACCATTTCTCCTGGATTTATCTCAAAGGATATATTTTTAAGAACAGGAACTCCAGGATTGTATGAAAAGGTTACCTTTTCAAAAGTGATTTTTCCCTTCACATTTTTCAATTCAACAGCTCCTTCCTTCTCTTTGATTTCAGGCTCTGTTTCTAGGACTTCAAAGACTCTTTCTGCTCCTGCTAAAGCTTGCTGTATATTTTCGATAATCTGAGATAGAGCATTTATGGGTTGGTAGAACATACCAAGATAAAGAAGAAACCCCACAATATCTTGTACAAGTATTTTTCCTCTTAAGGCCATAATGCCTCCGATGGAAACCACTATCAGTGTACCTAAGGAACTTAGGAATCCAACAGTAGGATGAAAGATAGCACTTAATTTTAAGGCAGAAAGCAGAGAATTAATGTGCTTGTACACCTTATCTTTTATTTTTTCATATTCTTTTTCTTGTTTATTAAAAAGTTGAATTTCTCTGATTCCTGAGAGGTTATCTTGAAGATCAGCATTCAAATCTGCGATAGCTTTTTGAGCTCTTCTGAAAACAGGCATTATCTTCTTGGCAAATAGAGTACCACTTAGGAGTAAGAATGGTATAGGAATAAGGGATAAAGAAGCAAGAGCTGGATTTATAACAAATAAAATAGTGGCTACTCCTATTAAAATCAAAAGATTACTTAATAAGTCAGGTACTGCATGGGCAATTAACATCTCTAAGTTTGCCGTATCATTTACTACTCTGGACATTAGTTGACCTGTCTGTTTATCTAAGAAATATCGGAAGGAAAGTTTTTGGAGTTTATCGTAAACCATCATTCTTACATCTGCAACAAGATGCCATGCTGCATAGTGAGAATAATAGCTTCTTAAAAATTGAAAGAATATTCCTCCAATATAGGATAGAATTAATAAGAAAGATAATTTTAGTATATCTTGTTGAGCCTCTGGATTTTGGGTTATGTTGGTTATGATACCAATTAAAGATCTTATAAGCCATGGTCCTAAAAGATTCAATCCTGTAATAGAAAGTAAACTAACTACAGAAAGGATTAGATATCCCCAGTAGGGTTTTGCAATTTTGATTAGTTTGATTAAATATTGCAGTATTAACACCTCCAAATAGTTAGCTATCAAATTATTCTATTATAAAAAATAAAGTTTGTCTATATTAAGTTTACCTCTTCAAGAAATTTTTTATCTGATAATAATTCTTCAGGTTTTCCTACTTTCTTTATTCTTTTATCTTCTCCAAGGATATAGATTTTATCAGCTAAATCTGAAGCTATATTTAGATCATGGGTAGCAATGATAGTAGTTTTACCTTTTTCTTGGAGGTCTTTTATATATTTAATAAGTTCTTTTGTACTTCTTGGATCCAAATCATTGGTGGGCTCATCAAGGAGAATTACTAAGGGATCAATAACAAGCAATGAAGCAAGAGCTACTTTCTTTTTTTCTCCATTGCTCAACTGATAAGGAGATCTATCCAAAAGATGACTTATCCTAAAAATTTCAGATATTGCTTTTACTCTTTCTTTTATCTCTTCCTTTTCATATCCCAACTGAATTAAACTTAAAGCTATTTCATCTTCTACTTTAGGTGAAAAGAGTTGAGCTTCTACATTTTGAAAGAGAAGTACTACATTTTTTCTAAAGAATTTGTTAAATTCAGGATCACTAAAGGCTTTTTCTGTTATTTTCTTAGAAAAGGCAATAAAATTTCCCTCTTGGGGATATAAGAGTCCGTCTAGTATCTTTAGCAACGTGGTTTTTCCAGAACC
>CALHTV010000018.1 GCA_938039765.1 uncultured Dictyoglomus sp.
TTATTATGAAAAAATTGTAGGAGGTTGTCGAAATGTTGATAGATTATCATATGCACTTAGAGAGAGGAAGTTTTGTGGAAGAATGGTGGTTGAAATTTTACCAAAAAGCAAAGGAAAGAAATATTCAAGAGATAGGAATAACAGAGCATGGACACCGTTTTAAGGAGTTTAGACCTATTTATAATCATATCCCTATTACTGAGCCATGGTGTGATAGTACATTAGAGGAATATAAAGAGTTTATGAGTTTTTTAAAGGAAAAATATAATGTGAAAATTGGAGTAGAAATGGATTATTTTCCTGACAAGGAAAAGGAAATAAAAGAACTCTTAAGAGAGTATAATTTTTTTGATTATGTTTTAGGGTCAGTGCATTTCATAGACCATGGTTTTGGTTTTGATATTGATCCCAATGATCCACAATGGACAGAAAGAGATATTGAAGAGATTTTTGAGGATTATTTTGATAAATTAGAAAAACTCATTAAAAGTGAGCTATATGATGTGGTTGCCCATTTAGACTTAGTTAAACTTTGGGGAGGAAGGCTTCCTAAAAATATAGATTGTTTATATGAAAAAGTAGCAAAGGAAATAGTGAGGTACAATTTAACTATAGAAATAAATACCTCAGGTTTGAGAAAGCCCGTTCAGGAGATATATCCTTCTCCTAGGTTTTTGAGTCTTATTTCCTCCTACAGTATTCCTTTGACTTTTGGAGCTGATGCCCATACTCCAGAAGACGTAGGAAGAGATATTGAAGATGCATATAGGCTTGCTAAAAATTTAGGCTTCAAATATATATCTCTTTTTGAAAAAAGAGATAAAATAATAGTTAATTTATAAGAAGGGAGTGAGAGGTTTGATTGATTTAGGAAGAGAGATCCTAAGATATGCTTCTAATTTTGGGGCTGATTATGTAGATGTAAGATTAGTAAGAAGACAATTAGAAGAGATTGAAGTAAAGAATGGAGTTCTCGAAAATGTTAGTAGAAATGAGACCTATGGATATGGAGTAAGGGTCCTTTATAAAGGAGCTTGGGGTTTTGCCTCTTCCTTTGATTTGGCAAATTTTAAGTTAATAGTGGAAAAAGCCTATAGAATAGCTAAGGCAAGTTCAGAGGTAAATAAAAGAAGAGTAACTCTAGCACCTGTTGAAATTTATAAAACTTCCTGGAAGAGTAGTTATAAAATTGATCCCTTTTTAGTGCCTTTTGAAAAGAAATTGGATTTACTCTTCACAGCCGATAAAATAATGAGAAAAGTGAAAGGTATATCTCTTACTGAAGCCTCTTTATCCTTTTTTAGAGAAGATAAAGTCTTTTTAAGTAGCGAGGGAGCAGAGATAGAACAGAGTATTTTAGAAAGTGGAGGGGGTATAGCAGCATATGCTATAGAGGGTAGTGATGTACAAAGAAGATCATATCCAAATTCTTTTGGAGGAGATTTTAGAAAAGCAGGATGGGAGTTTATTGAAGAATTAGATTTGTTAGGAAATGCAGAAAGGATAGCTAAGGAAGCAGTAAGCCTTCTTTCTGCAGAACCTCTTCCTGAAATGACTACAACTTTAATTTTAGATGGAACTCAGCTTGCTCTTCAAGTGCATGAATCTTGTGGACATCCCACAGAACTTGATAGAGTTTTAGGGATGGAAGCAAGTTTTGCAGGAACGAGCTTCTTAACTCTTGATAAAAGAGGAAATTTTAGATATGGATCAGATATTGTAAATATAGTAGCTGATGCTACTCATCCCTATGGTTTAGGAAGTTTTGGCTTTGATGATGAGGGAGTAATAGCCCAAAAGAGTTATTTAGTTAAAGATGGAATATTTGTAGGATACTTAACTTCAAGAGAGACAGCAAGTTTCTTAGGAGAATACTCAAATGGAACTATGAGAGCCGATGGATGGAATCGTATTCCCATAATAAGAATGACCAATATAAATCTACTACCAGGAGATATTTCTTTTGAAGAATTGATAGAATCAACTGAAGAAGGAGTATATATGAGTGTGAATAAGAATTGGTCTATTGATGATAAAAGACTGAACTTTCATTTTGGATGTGAAATAGCTTACGAGATTAAAAATGGAAAGCTTGGAAAAATTTACAAAAATCCCTACTATACAGGAATTACTTATGAATTTTGGAGAAATTGTGATGCAATAGCTGACGAGAAGTCTTGGAGAGTGTGGGGAGTGCCTAATTGTGGAAAAGGAGAGCCTATTCAAACGGCAAGGGTAGGTCATGGAGTCTCTCCCGCTAGATTTAGAAGGGTAAGGGTAGGTGGTAAATAAAATGTGGGGAAAAGATAAAGTTTTGTCCTTTTTGCATAATGTGATCTCTAAAATTCCTTATGAGAAGAAAGAAGTAGGAGTCATAATTAATTCAGAGGAGCTTACACGTTTTGCTAATAATATTATTCATCAAAATGTGGCAGAGGAAAATTTATCTTTATTTATAAGAGTAGGGAAGGGTAAGAAAAAGGTAGTAATTACCACAAGTGATATTAGTGAGGAAAGAATAAAACAAATTATGAATAGTCTTGATGAACTTATAGAAAATCAGCCTGAGACAGAAGAATTGTTTTTACCAGAGCCAGAGCCTATTCCTGAATATGGAAAAGAAGTTTTTAGCCCTTCTCCTGAGGAGAGAGGATCTATTGTTAAAAAGTTTATTGAGAAGGGACTAAAATATTCTGTTGAGACCTTTGGGGCAGTATCAGAAAATATCTCAGAAATTGGAGTTTTAAACTCTTTAGGAGTAGAGGCTTATGGAACTTTTTCCTATGCCCATGAAAAGGTGATGTATATAGGAGAAGGTTCAGGGTATCAGGAAGAGATAGGAAAAGATTTAAGAAGTATTAACTCGGAAAATCTCAGTGAAAGGGCTCTACAGAAGTGTTTAGATAATAAGAACCCTATAGACTTAGAACCAGGAATCTATACTGTTATTCTTGAGCCTCTTGCAGTAGTAGAAATGTTGGAACAAATAGCTTATTTTGGTTTTTCAGCAAAGGCAGTACAAGAGAAAAGATCTTTCTTCAATATATATGCAGGACAGAAAATTTTTAATGAGAAAGTAACCATATATGATGATGGATTAAATCCAGAGGGAATTATAATTCCGATAGATTTTGAGGGAGTACCTAAGAAGCATGTTGACCTTATAAAAGATGGAGTGGCTATAGGGCCTGTTTATGATACTACCACTGCTAGTAAAGAGGGAAAGAAGTCTACCGGACATGCTCTACCTCCTCCTTCTTGGGGACCTTTACCTCTTAATCTCTTTTTTGCTCCAGGTGATAAGTCTATAGATGAGATGGTACGAGATACGGAAAAGGGGATTTTAGTAACGAGATTCCATTATGTAAATTCCTTTTTAGATCCTGTAAGGGTTTTAGCTACAGGTATGACTAGAGATGGTACTTTTTTGATTGAAAATGGT
>CALHTV010000019.1 GCA_938039765.1 uncultured Dictyoglomus sp.
TCCCTGTAAGGGGCTTCACCACATCCGAGGTCTACAAGGCAACCTTTATAGTAATTAGAGTATTTATTCAAGAATTTATCTAAAATATCATAGATGAGCCAATTGTTAAGTTTTCTATTGCTATGCATTTTACTTGGTTTATGTTTCATGTTTTACCTACTTCTATGCTGTAATAAATATATCACATTTTAATATCGTGTTTAGGGCTTAACAGCTAAAATATCTATTTGCTTTTCTCCTTTGGACAGATAAAAGAGCCAATACAGATAAATTAGCCATTCTACTAAGGGACTACCTAAAAGTTTAAGAATTTTATATTTTTTAAAGACTTTTTCTTTAGCTTTTCTTAATCTTACTTTTACTAAGTCAGTAAATTCAATATTTTCATCTATTAAGATGGATCTTATCTCTTTTTCAGTAACAAAATTGATTAAGTTAAGTCCTAATGTAGGTCTCCCCAGAAGTTTTAAATAGAGCTTAAATATAGTTTTGTTTCTCATGATATTAGGTAGCATAAAAACTCTATAGTGAGGTTCAAAGAAGCTACTTCCATAGCATGGTAAACAAATTCTTAGTTTACCTTTAGGCTTTAATACTCTCAACATTTCAAGAATACATTTTTTGACATCTTGGACATGTTCTAATGTTTGCCAAGATATTACAAAATCAAATGTAGCATCTCTGAAAGGAAGATCCTCTCCAACACTTCTAAGTATTCTATATTTGTATTCATCTTTTAAGTTCAGTTCCTCTACCCTGTATTGATAATAGGCTATTTTTGAGGTATCAGGTTCTATCCCCCAGACATCATAGCCTTTTATGAGACCATATAGCACAAATGTGCCAACGCCCGCAGCCATATCTAATATTTTAGCTCCTGGAGCGATTTCTTTTTGAATATCCTCCCATAACCAACTCCATTGCTCTATATTATGTCTGGATTCTACCACTGAGTTAATATATTTTTCATTCTTGACCCCAAAATAAGTCTGAAATTCTCTATGAGTCATATCTTTTAAAATTGTTTTAGATAAGCTCATTATTTTTTCCTTCCTGAAAAAATTTTTTTACATATTTTATAACCTTTTCAACCTCTTCATCTTTTATGCCGTAGAAAATCGGTAATCTCACTAATCTCTCACTCTCTTTGGTGGTATATATATCTTCACCTACAAATCTACCAAATTTTTTCCCCGCAGGTGAGGAATGAAGCGGTATATAATGAAAAGCCGCCATAATTCCATTTTGTTTTAAGAAATCTATAAGAGCTGTCCTTTCTTGTAAATCCTTTACTTTTATGTAGAATATATGAGCATTATGTTGACAATCCTTTGGTATTGTTGGCAATTGTATGTATCCTTTATCTTCCAGTTCTTTTAAACCTTTATAATAAGTTTCCCAAATCCTGAGTCTATATTGGTTTATCTCTACCGATTTTTCTAAATTTCCCCAAAGGTAGGCAGCACTTAATTCATTCATAAGATAACTACTACCTATATCAACCCATGTATATTTATCTACCATCCCTCGGAAAAACTTACTTCTATTAGTTCCCTTTTCTCTTATTATTTCTGCCCTCTCTATGAATCTCTCGTCGTTAATGATTAGTAATCCGCCCTCTCCACCACTTGTATAATTTTTTGTTTCATGAAAACTATAGGTTCCAAGGTGTCCTATGGTTCCTAAGGATTTACCCTTATATTTACTCATCATTCCTTGAGCTGCATCTTCTATCACAAAAAGATTGTATTTGTTAGCAATATCCATAATTGTATCCATCTCACAGGCTACGCCTGCGTAATGTACAACTACAATAGCTTTTGTTTTCTCTGTTATAGCTTGTTCTATTTTAGTTTCATCTATATTCATAGTATCTGGTCTTATATCCACAAAGACTATTTTGGCTCCCCTGAGAGCGAAGGCATTGGCTGTGCTTGTAAAGGTAAAAGAAGGCATAATCACTTCATCTTCTTCTTTTATATCTATAAGCATAGCAGCCATTTCTAATGCATGAGTACAAGAAGGGGTTAAGAAAGCCTTCTTGCACGGAAGATTCTCTTCAAACCACCTTTGACACCTTTTAGCAAACTCCCCATCTCCAGAGATTTTACTACTTCTCATCGCTTCTAAAACATATTTATCTTCGTTGCCCGTATAAGTAGGTCTGTTAAAGGGTATCATTTTTCTTTCTTAAAGCTCTTCATAAATTTTGTTGCATTTGGACCTTCATTAAAAATTAGGTCTATTATAGACACTTCATGGACAAACGGCGGATAAAGTTGTGTATATTCGGGGTAGCCACTATAATCCATCCATTCTACCTGAATTCCTTCTTTGTTAAACAAACTTTCATCTAAGTAATTCCTTGCTGAAGGTCCGGTTAAATAAACATTAGCATTACATTGCTTACAAATTTCAATGAGACGCTCATTTTTGCCTTCTACGAGTATAAACTCACTTGACCATCTTATCTTTGTTTTTATACCTAATATCTGATTAATTGCCTCTATAAAAAGATAATTTATTTCACTAAGATAGATTTTATTACATGTAAGATATAGTTCTTCAAAGAAGTCTTTGTAGTCCTTAAAGAACTTAGCTTTAGAATAATTATGTACAATTGTTTTCCAATGTTTTGTATTCCAATTTTTATCAGCTATTTTTATATCTTTTATTTTTTGTTTTAAATATTCGTG
>CALHTV010000020.1 GCA_938039765.1 uncultured Dictyoglomus sp.
TAGAGAATACAGTGATATCAGCCTCACCTGTAAAATCTTCTAAAGTAGCAAATAACATCTTTTGATTTTTTCTATCTATAACCTCTCTGATATTCTTTAAAATACCAGGAATAACAATCTGTGTACCAGATTCTATTTCTAAAAGATCGTCAATTGTATACTCAAAAAGTTTCTGAGATATATTCCTCAACTCATCTTGCGGGTCATAGGATACATAAAAACCTAACATTTCCTTTTCCATTTCCAATATCTCATCCACAGAAAATTCAGGTAAATTAGGTATGATTTCTTCCTCTGTTATTCTTTCAACATCTAACAAAGAAACTTGACTCACATGAACTTTCTTCATAACTTGAGCTGATTCCAAAAGCTTGTCTATATTAGATAATAATGCTCTTCTACTTATCTTGAAACTATCAAAAGCTCCACTCTTTATAAGGCTCTCTAAGGCCCTTTTGTTTATTACCTTAGAACTTAATCTTCTTATAAAATCAAACACTGATCTAAATTTTCCTTTTTCTCTTTCCTCAACTATTGATTCTGCAACACTCTCTCCCACATTCTTTATAGCTGCTAATCCAAATCTAATACCTTGAGGTGTAACAGTAAAATCTACCATACTTTCATTAACATCAGGAGGCAAAATTTTTATTCCTATTCTCTTAGCTTCTGCTATATACTTACTTAACTTTGAGGTATTATTCTTGACACTTGTAAGCAAAGATGCCATAAATTCCTTCGGATAATAAACTTTCAAATATGCTGTTTGAAAAGAAACAAAAGCATAAGCAGCACTATGAGATTTATTAAAACCATATTCTGCAAATTTTGCCATATCTTCAAAAATCATTATTGCCGTTTCTTTTGGAATACCTCTTTCTACAGCTCCATTTACAAATATCTCTCTTTGCTCTTCCATTACTTCAGGCTTCTTTTTTCCCATAGCTCTTCTCAAAACATCAGCTTGTCCTAAGGTAAAACCTGCAAGCCTGTGAGCAATCTCCATAACTTGCTCCTGATAAATAATAACCCCATAAGTCTCAGAAAGAATTGGTTCCAATGAAGGATGCATATATTCAATCTTTTCTTCTCCACGCTTTCTCTTTATATAACTCTCTAGTCTTCCTAAAGGACCTGGTCTATAGAGGGCTAAAACCGCAATAAGATCTTCAAACCTTTCAGGTTTAATTTCTCTCAAAAGGTTTCTCATTCCACGACTTTCAAGTTGGAAAACCCCAATAGTGTCTCCTCTTTGTAGAAGTTCATAAACCTTCTGGTCTGACAAAGATATATTATTAATATCAACATCTATACCATAATTCTCCTTAATTTTCTTTAAAGTATCATATATAACAGTGAGAGTTCTTAATCCTAAAAAATCCATCTTCAAAAGCCCTAACTCCTCAAGATTCGTCATAGGAAATTGGGTTACTATCTCATTACTATTCATAATCTGCAAAGGAACATATTCCATTAAAGGCTCCTTTGAGATTACTATTCCAGCTGCATGAATTGAGGCATGCCTTGCATGTCCTTCTATTCTCTTAGCGATCTCAATAATTTTCTTCGCTTGAGGATTGCTCTCAACTAAATTCCTTAACTCTTCTGATGTTTGTAAAGCCTCTTCAATACTAGTGTTCGGAGGAATAAGCTTTGCAATTCTATCAACTTCGTTGTAAGGCACATCTAACACTCTTCCAACATCTCTAACAGAAGCTCTTGCAGCCATAGTTCCAAAAGTTATAATTTGAGCTACATGATCTTTACCATATTTATTTCTAACATACTCTATAACCTCATCCCTTCTTTCAAAACAGAAATCAATATCTATATCAGGCATTGTAATTCTTTCAGGATTTAGAAATCTTTCAAATATAAGTCCCCACCTTGTAGGCTCAATATTTGTTATACCCAATACATATGCTACTAAAGACCCCGCAGCTGAGCCTCTTCCAGGTCCCACAGGAATACCCCTATTTCTCGCATAATTAACAAAATCTTGTACAATTAGAAAATATCCTGAGAATCCCATTTGCTTTATTATAGCTATTTCATAGGTTAACCTCTCTTTTATCTCCTGAGGGATATCTTTACCAAACCTCCTTTTAGCTCCTTCCCAACATAATCTCTCAAAATATGAATCTAAAGTTTCACCTTCAGGAACCTCAAATAAAGGAAGAACTATATTATTTAATGGCAATTCCACATTGCACTTATCAGCTATTTGGAAAGTATTCTCAATAGCTTCTGGTACTTCTTTAAAAACAGCCTCCATCTCTTCAGGGGACTTAAAATAAAATTCATTAGTTTTAAATCTTAATCTATCTTTATCATTTAATTTTGATCCTGTTTGAATACATAAAAGAATATCGTGAATTTCTGCATCTTCCTTTCTAAGATAGTGAACATCATTTGTAGCTACTAAGGGTACACCAAATTCTTTCGCTAACTTAATCAAAACTGAGTTAACATATTTTTGTTCTTCCATATTATTGTCCTGTAGTTCCAAATAGAAATCTTCTCCAAATATCTCTAAATATTCTTTTATTGCAGATTTAGCTTTTTCTATATTATTCTGGAGAATATAACTTGGAACTTCCCCAGCTAAACAGCTAGTCAAAGCAATTAAGCCCTTAGAGTACTGTTTTAATAAATCTTTATCTAATCGAGGTTTATAATAAAAACCCTCTAAGAAAGATAAACTCACCAACTTAATCAAATTTTTATATCCTTCAAAATCTTTAGCTAAAAGAATAAGATGATAAAGTTCACCTCTTTGCTTTTTATCAAATCTAGAGAAGGGGGTTAAATATACTTCGCATCCTAAAATAGGTTTAATACCTTTTTCTTTTGCCGCCTTATAAAAATCAATAACTCCATACATAACTCCATGATCAGTTATAGCTACTGCCGGCATACCAAAGTTTATAGCTTGCTCAATCAATTCATCCACTTTACAAGCACCATCTAACAAACTATACTCCGAATGTACATGTAAATGTACAAAACTCATAAGCCATCACCATCAAGCTTTTCTTATAATTGTGATGGATCTATCCCAACAAGAATAAAAAAGCTCTCTAACGCTCTTTTTTTACCTCTTACAGAGGGATTATCTTCACTTTTTAAATTTTTGTACTCTTCAACAGCCTTTTCTATAGCTTTCTCTAAACCTTCTTCTTCCACAAGCTTATATAGCTCTTTATACTTACTATGTCTTGCCTCTGCATTCATTTTCCAATATTCAGGATCTTTAGTATGGATACTCATAAGCATATCTTGTTTTGCCAACTTTGAAAAACCATCCAATCCTTTCAAAACAGCTTCTTTGTCCATAAAAAATCACCTCTTCTCATTTTATATTTACCAAAAAGAAAGTTGTTCCTTTATATTACTTTTAAGAACCTCTTCTTTTGGGGCAAGGATTATTTCATCATAAAGATTTTTCAATGTCTCAAAATCCTTTTTAATATTCTCTAATAATTTTCCATGATAAAGAGCAGCAGCTGGATGATACGTTACAAATACCTTTTTCCCCTCTACCTCATAATATTTTCCATGAGAAGAAGCCATATTGACAGAATGCCCTAAAATAGTATAAGCAGCATGTCTCCCCAAAGTACATATGATTTTAGGATTGATAATTTCAATTTGTTTCTTCAATAAAGAAAAACATGCCCTAATCTCATCTGGAAGTGGTTCTCTATTATTAGGGGGTCTACATTTTAGAACATTAGCAATATATACTTCTTCTCTCTTTAATCCTAAGCCTTCTATTAACTCTGTAAGAAGCTTTCCTGCGGCACCAACAAAAGGCCTTCCTTGTTGATCTTCATGAAAACCAGGAGCTTCTCCAATAAACATTATAACGCTATCTATATTACCCTCCCCAAAAACTAAATTTGTCCTTTGTTCCCATAACGGACAACTTTTACAATTTTCAGCCTCCTTTTTGAGTAATTCCAAAAGTTTATCTTTAGTTAATCCCTCCATCCATATTCTCCTTTCAATAGAACAAATCTAACTCCTCCTAAATTCTCTTTATAAAAATTGTTTCCAACTTTTCTTATTTTGTAAAGATTTTGAAATTCCCTGCCACCTATAGGAATAATCATAATTCCCCCATCTTTTAGTTGGTCCTTTAAAGGTTTGGGAATGTCAAAAGCTGCTGCAGTAACAATTATCTTATCAAAAGGAGCATATTCTTCCCATCCCAATGTTCCATCTCCAATTTTAAAATATATATTAGTATACCCTAAGAAATTTAAAATTCTTTGAGCTCTCTCGGATAATTCTTTTAAAGTCTCTATTGTATAAACCTCAAGAGAAAGTTCTGCCAATACAGCTGTTTGATAACCAGATCCTGTACCTATTTCAAGAACTCTCTCATCTCCCCTTAGCTCTAATGCTTCAGTCATTAAAGCCACTATATAAGGTTGAGATATAGTTTGCCCATATCCAATAGGAAGAGCTTCATTTTCATAGGCTAAATCTTTAACCTCTTCAGGTACAAAAAGATGCCTAGGAATCTTCAGAATAGCATCTAAAACTTTTTGAGATTTTATTCCTTCATTCTTTAAAATCTCAACCAAATTTTTTCTTCTTAATTTATGTTCTGAGGCATCAAAATTACAAATCACGAACTTTTCAAGTTTTTTTTCTTAAATATTTAGGAAGATTAAAAAGAGAATGATGGGTTTCCCCATCATAAAATTTCAACTCACCACAAATTCTTTGATTTATTAAGCCATCTAATTCTTCTTTAGTTCTAAAAGGATTTAAATCATCTTTTGAACCTATCAAAAATCCCCAATTACTATCAAAAGATGGTATAAAAGTCTGATAAGAGAAAGAGTTCTTAAAAACTTTTTCGAAATTGCTTTTTATACTGAAATGCTTATATTCTTGTCCTAACTGCACAGTTTCAGCTTGTGTGACTACAATCCCGTTCGGATTTAATATCTCTGAGACCATCTTATAGAATTCTACTGTGTAAAGTCTATGAGCAGGAGTATTTGGGTAAGGCTCTGGCAAATCAAGAATCACAATATCAAATCCCTCTTTAGTATCCCTCACAAAATCCCAGCCATCCTGATATATCAATTTTATTCTTTCATTTCTAAAAGCTCCTTGATGCCATTCCCATAAATACTTTTCTGCAAAAACAACTACATTAGGATCAATTTCTACAGCAGTTATTTCTAATTCATTATATTTCAAAAGTTCTCTAAGAGTAGCACCTTCTCCTGCACCTATTAATAACACTTTTCTAGGATTAGGATGCAATATTAAAGCAGGATGGATTAAAGTCTCGTGGTAGATAAATTCATCTTTTTCAGCAGACTGCATCTTTCCGTCTATAATAAGACACTTTCCATAAGTAGGATTTTTAATTATTTGTATTCTTTGGTAAGGGGAAACCAAATCTACAATGACTTCCTCTACTTTATAACAGTGAAGCTGATCTTCTGCTACTATGTCTACATACCATTCATATCCAAACATAAATCTCACCTTATCTCAAAATCCCAAAATCTGTTATCACTCTCTCCCCACGTTACATCTACTTTTTCTACAACAGCTCCTAATGGACCCTCTTCAAGTTTCTTTATAAATTCTACCAACAAATCTTCTTCTCCTTCTGCTTCTACCTCAACTCTGCCATCCCTCAAATTTTTCACATATCCTGAAATACCCAATCTTTTTGCCCATTTATAGGCAAAATATCGAAAACCAACTCCTTGAACAATACCTGAAATATATACATGAACATATCTCTTCATTTTCTAAGTGGTCGGGGCGACTGGACTTGAACCAGCGACCTCCTACTCCCGAAGCAGGCGCGCTAGCCAACTGCGCTACGCCCCGTATAAAAGAATGGTCGGGGCGACTGGACTCGAACCAGCGACCTTCCGCACCCCAAACGGACGCGCTTCCCCTGCGCTACGCCCCGACTCATGGATATTATTATACCATAAAAATTCTACTTTTTCACTGATAACAAATGACTAATCTCTTCAAGAAATCTTGAGGGCTCTTGAGGTCTATTATATCTCTTAGAGGCATAAGAAAGAAAAAGTTTTTCCTTGGCCCTAGTAATCCCAACATAACATAACCTTCTTTCTTCCTGTATTTCTTCCTTTGTAGTAGCATTATAGTGAGGCAAAATACCCTCTTCTAGACCCACAATAAAAACTGTCTCAAACTCAAGCCCTTTCACACTATGCAAAGTGATCAGAGATACTTTTCCTTCTTCTAAAGTACTCTCTAATTTACTACTATTTAAAGTCAAGTGAGATAAAAATTCCCCTAAATTGTTTCCCGACTTACTTGAAAAGGCTTCTGCAAAATCTATAAGCTCCAACAAATTCTCTTTTTTAGATTCAGCAATCTCCTTTCCTTGCTTTTCTAGTTCAGAGAAATAATTTGTTTTATCAATAATAAGGCTAATTAATTCCTTAATACTAAGTGTATCCTTAATCTCTAATAAATAACTCCAAAGATCATAGAAAACTTTTACTTCTTTCTTTACTTTAGATACCTCTTTTGCTGCTTCCATAAGGCTAAACCCTTCATTATAATATTCTTTGATTAGATTGAACGTAACCTCACCTATCCCTCTTTTAGGAACATTAATTATCCTCTTTAGGCTGACTATATCATTAGGGTTATATAATATATTAAGATAGGCAACTATATCTTTCACTTCTTTCCTTTCGAAAAAGCTAATTCCTCCTATCACCTTATAAGGAATATTACTTCTTATCAAAGCTTCTTCAAAAACTCTTGATTGCCTATTTGTTCTATATAAGACCGCTATTTCAGATAGCCTTCTACCTTTAGCAATTTCAACTTTTATTTGCCGTACTACAAAATTCGCTTCGTCCTCCTCATTTAAAGCTCTAAAAAGTATAGGATAACTTCCATTTTTCTTATCACTCCAAAGTTCTTTAGGGTATCGCTTTTCGTTGTTAGCTATTAAAGCATTAGCTATTTCGAGTATCTGTTGAGTTGATCGATAATTTCGAGTCAGAAATATTTTCCTCAAATTCTTAAAATCTTTTTCTAATCTAAATATATTTTGATAGTCAGCTCCCCGCCAACTATATATACTCTGATCATCATCACCAACAACAGAAAACTTCTGTTTTTCTTGAACAATCATTTTAAACAAGTCATATTGAGCCTTATTTGTATCTTGATATTCATCCACTAAAACATATTCAATCTTATCTTGTAAATAGCCTAAAATAGCAGGTTTTTCTTCAAGAAGCCTAATAGAATATATAAGCAAATCAGCAAAATCAAGCGCATTATTCTTTATTAATTCTCTTTCATACCTTTTATAAATTTCTAATACTATCTCATCAAAGGAATTGGAAACCAAGTTTGCAAAATCTTGTGGGGTTATTAGTCTGTCTTTTAATCGAGAAATCTTATCCCTAATATCCCTAACATTCAATTCATTCTCTCTATTTATCTCTTTTATAATATCCCTAATTAAATCTTCCTGAGTTTCTTCATCATATATCACAAAATTAGAAGATAACTTCCAATATTTCCCAAAAGATCTTAAAAGATACAAATCAAAACCATGAAAAGTACCAGCCCATATTTTTTCCACGTCATAAGAAGATAATATATTTCCTATTCTTTTCTTCATCTCTTCAGCAGCCTTATTAGTGAAAGTTAAAGCAACAATGTTTTCAGATTTTGCTATGTTATTCCCTATAAGATATGCAATCTTATAAGTTATAACTCTTGTTTTTCCAGAGCCAGCTCCAGCTAATATTAAAACAGGCCTCTCTACTTCAAGAACTGCTTCTAATTGTTCCTTATTTAATTCTTTTAAAAAATCCATAGCTTAATCTTTTAAGGGTATGTCAATTCTTAGTATTGATTTTATTTCTTCATTTGACAATTCTACCTTAATATTTTCATGATCAAAATTAAGATATTTTGAAACAACATTCACAAGATCTTCTTTAATTTGTTCAATTAGCTTGGGTTCAATTTTAGCCCTATCATACACCAATACAACTTGAAGTCTTTCCTTAGCTACTTCCTTGGATGGAACCTTCTTGCCCCACAAGCTATTAATAATCATTTTCGGCCTCCTCTATCCCCTAAAAAATTTAAATATCTTTTCTATAAAGCTTTCACTTTTCTCAAGCTCTTCCCATGATACTTCTTCTCCAAGAAGTTTTTTTACAACCAAACTAAAAGCAAGTCCAGATCTATATTTATCTGCGTTCAATATTATTGGCTCACCTTTATTTACACTTATTATAAGATTTTCATCTTCTGGAATAATTCCTAAAAGTTCTATTGATAAGATTTCCAATAGATCCTCTACTCCAAGCATATCTCCATTTCTCACCATATCAAATCTAACCCTATTTACTATAAGACTTAGATTTTCAAAACCATTAGCTTCTAAAAGTCCAATAACCCTATCAGCATCTCTCACTGATGAAACTTCGGGAGTCGTAATAACTATTGCCTCATCTGCTCCAGAAATAGCAGTTCTAAAGCCGTGTTCGATCCCAGCAGGAGAATCTATTAATACATAATCAAAGTCCTTTTTCAACTCATGTACTAAGAATTTCATTTGCTCTATACTTACTGCCTCTTTTTCTTTAGTTTGAGCAGCAGGTAAGAGAAATAAGTTGTTCAATCTTTTATCTTTAACTAAAGCTTGTTTAAGGTTACATCTTCCTTCTATCACATCAACTAAATTATAGACAATTCTATTTTCTAATCCTAAGAGGAGATCCAGATTTCTAAGGCCTATATCAGTATCAACCAATACTATTTTCAATCCTCTAAGAGCAAGACCTGTACCAATATTAGCTACTGCTGTGGTCTTACCAACCCCGCCTTTTCCTGATGTTATAACAATTGCCTTACCCATCCTTATTTACCCCCTGAATACAAGTTTACTTTTAATTCCCCATCTTCAAGATAAATCCAATATCCTAATTTCTTGTTTTTATTATCTATGAGAGATAAATCTAATATGTAATTTGCAATCTGTACTCTTTCAGGTTCAAGTTCAAGAGCAAAAATTGTTGCTTTTTCATTATTCCCATAACCAGCCCATATACTTCCTCTTACTTTACCTAAAACAAAAATACTTTTATGGCAAACAACCTCAGAACCTGAGTTCACGTCTCCGATAATCAATAAATTATCTCTTGAAGTTAGAAGTCTTCCACTTCTAATAGGACCTAAAATAATTTTAGCTGTATTAGCACTTGAAATCTCCAATCTTATTAATTCTTTACTCAGCATTATACCATATTTCTCAAGGATTTCTTTTTGAAATTCATACCATTCTTCTTTTCCAATGTCCTTTCCTTGTAAATCTAAATAGACATGACTTTTTTTAAAAAATTTTTCCCTTTTTTTTATTTCTTCCTTGACTAATTCTTTTATCTCCTCCCAATTTAAATTAGGATTTACAATTATTTTTATTCCTTCCCTTAAATCTCCTTTGACAGATATCTTACTCAAATTTATTATCCCCCCTCATTTTATTCTTCTCTATTATATACTCTATTACCCTCTTAGCAATTGGAGCTGCTTTTCCTCCTCCACTTTTTCCATGCTCCACAAAAACTGTAATAACATATTGAGGGGACTCAGAAGGAAAAAAAGCAGAAAACCAAGCATGACTCTCTCCATGAGGGTTTTCTGCAGTTCCAGTCTTACCTGATATACTCACACCTGGAATACGGGTCGCTATTCCCGTACCTTCTTCAACCACCTTTTTCATTCCTTCTTTTAAAATATTCCATGTTT
>CALHTV010000021.1 GCA_938039765.1 uncultured Dictyoglomus sp.
ATTATCCCAATGATTTAACATTCTAAATTTAACAGCAGGATTACTAATAATTTCAATCCTATCTAAATTTTCTCCTAATCTCACCTTTTCAATAAATTTGTATACCCCATAAATAATTCCTCTTTCTGTTTTACCTGTTATTAACAAGATTTCGTTTTTATTGTAATCTAATTTTTTAATAAGATATCCTTCATCCGATAGTTGAGTTTCCCATTCTTTAGAATCCTTTATAAAATCTCTAATATCCATAAACTTACCTAAAAGAATAAAACTACTATTATCCCTGCTGGGAAAGCCCCTCAAAACCTTAGTTTTTACCCTCAAGGAAGAGTTTAAAAAATCTTTTAACTCTTTTAAGGGCGTAAAAAGATTATCTTTTCCTATAACTACAATCCTTCCTAAAATATCTTTATACATTTTTTTAGCTGCCAAATCGCTATACTCCAACCAGCACATGCTATAGGGTTTCACCCTTTGCATCTTTATGCTTTCCTCCTTAATTTTAAATATTAAGTATTAAACCCCCTGGAATACACTCCAGGGGGCAATTTTTAAAAATTTCTCAAAAAGTTATTACTGAACTAATTCCAGATTTCCAAATCTTCTTGTATCTCTCCAGTTATCCCCCACAGGATCACTCCAAGTATATATTCCAATTCTTACTCCCTGAGATGCGTTGTTTACTTGAATATCAAATCCTATAACTGTTCCAGGAGTAAGTTTCTTCGTTTTCATCTTTATGCCAACTTCTACAGAATAACCTATTATTTTCTCTCCGTCCTTGAGAAGTCTAGTGGCAGATTTTATGTAATCTGCGCTAGCACCAGTACCAAAAGTTTGGACATTCTTAAAGTTAACTCTGTATTGCGCATCATCTGGCTGATAGCTTGGAGTTTTTGCGTTATTTTCGTCTATAAATATTTCAAAAGAATCTTGTTCCCATGGATTAGCAGCTTTATCATCTAAATCATCATCTGTTATCTCAGCATATACATATATGTGATCTTCATCCCATAACATCCATGCCTTACCTTTAACTTTTTCAATCTTACCCATAACTGGAGTCTCAGTTTCTATAGGCTCTACCTTCTTATAAAATTCATCCATTACTGCATCTATAACTGGAGTACCCTTCTTAGCTTGAGCTAGTTTGACAGCTTCTTGCAACTCGAATACACCATATCTTACAGTATTCAATAATTGTTGATTAGAGATATCACTCCAACTAATAACTTTGTCCCTATCAGTAACAGAAAAGTCCATCCCTATTTTACTACCTTTCTCTATAGCTACTGCATATATTTGAAGTTCACATTCTATTACATAACCTTTATCTATTTCCTTTATTTTATAACCTTTTAAAGCAGGCAAGAAGTTGCTTTCAACTTTTCCATTTCTATAAAACTTAAAGTACATATCGTCACTTTGTAGATATGGGGATTTCGCATTATTTTGATCAATAAAAATTGTTAAACTATCAGAATCATCTTTGGACTTATCATAAACTTCAGCAAATACAAATACCTTACTCATATACCATATAGGTTTCACCACTGCTAAATCTTTTTCTCCATCATTTATCACAATAGGTATTGCAGATTTATAACTCTTATCTTCTTCCCCATCCACAACTGCCTGCCCACTTGCCATTTTTGCAGATTGAATCATTGGGGGCAAAACCTCTGGCGATACTAGAGCCCAATAAGCAAATTTAGCTTGGTAATCTTTGTCAAACAAAAGGGGATAATTCACTCGGCCCCTACCTACTGTCAACCAAGAATAATCATCCTTCAAACCCCAGAAAGTTACATTTGTTACTACGTTTTTATATTTCTTTAACATATCGAAGAGCTTTTTATATCTATAAGCTTGCTTAATAGCCACATCCCTTGGTAAAGTCTTATATTCTTCACCAGCTCGTGTATAAACACTCATATCTAATTCAGTTATATGAATTTCAATTCCAGGTATACTGCTAAACAGTTGAATTGTTCTTTCAATTTCTTCTATCTCTGGCCAAGAAATATTTATATGTCCTTGAATCCCTACACCATGAATAGGTACTCCTTTTTCCTTTAGAGATTTAATTAATTTATATATGAACTCTCTTTTTGCTGCGATCTCAGTATTGTAATCATTATAGAATAGCTTAGCATTAGGATCAGCCTCATGTGCCCAAATAAATGCTTTCTCTATATATTCAGGACCAATTATTTCATACCATTTGCTCCTTCTATACCCATCAGGTTGAGTTTCATCTATAGCTTCATTCAATACATCCCAAGCATAAATCTTTCCTTTATATCTACCGACTACTGTTTTTATATGATTTTCCAACCTTTTAAGCAATAATTCTTTAGAAGCAGGTTTACCATCCTTATCTACAAAGAACCAATCAGGAGTCTGGCTATGCCAAACTAAAGTATGCCCTCTTATAGCAATACCATTTTCTTCTGCAAACTTTACAAAAGCATCTGCTCTGCTGAAGTCAAATTCTCCCTCTTTTGGTTGTATACTCTCAGGTTTCATTTCATTTTCTGCAGTTATACTATTGAAGTGCTTTACAACCATTTTAGTTTCCATTGGGTTCATTAAAACCCTATATGGAATTGCAACTCCAATTTTGAAATCATTCTTAAATATTTCTGCTAATGAAGGAATTTCCCATTCAGGCTGTCCCTTAGTAACAGTCTTATCTATTACCTTAATATCATCAATATAGAACTCTAAAGTTGCATTTGGGGATTCAACATAAAGTATTAATTCCTCTACTTTTACATTAGATGCTACACTATATGAACCAGAAAGTTCTACCCAAGTTTTATCTGGTACATTTCTTTGCCAAACTATAGTCTCGTATCTTGTCTGAGTATCAGTATTATATTTTCTTTGCATTGTAAGAGTAAGTTTTTGAAATTCTCCTGTTTTTTGATATACCCAAACAGAGATGTCATAACTCTTACCAGGCTCTAAAATCTTCGATAAATTAATTTGAGCACCGTGCCATCCTCTTGTTCTTCCAGTCACAAATAGAGAAGCTTCTCCTGTTTTTGCTACATCCTTGGCCACAGAAACCTTTACTCCATCTCCTCGTGGTTCCCAGTTTTCAGCTGTGCCACTCTCAAAAGTAGAAGAAATAACCATGCCAGGTATCTCTACTTTATTGGGACCTAATACTTGGAACTTATCCACATAAAAATCAAAGCCTGCTTCATTTGGTGAAACGATCATCAGATCTAAGCCTTCTAAAAACACTGAGTAAGCAAACTTAAAGTTTCCCTTTAACTCTTTCCACACTTTGGGCATTACTACTCCTTCGCTTACCAACTCAAATCTTTCTCCTACTAAATCTTTAATACGTGCTACTATTTGGAAGGGTTGTGGTTTATTGGAGGTATTGTAAATATGTACACTAACAAAGTAGTTAATATCAGGAGATAAATCATACATCAAACTAATACTACAACCATCCCAAGAAGAAATACGATTTGAAACCTTCAAAGAATAACTTCCATCTAACGCTACATCTTTTACACTACTTACCCTGACTCTCTCACTTGTACCTGAGAACCCCTCTAGATCCCCATTTTCAAAACTATAAATTAAAACTAAAT
>CALHTV010000022.1 GCA_938039765.1 uncultured Dictyoglomus sp.
GCTGTGGTTATAGGCTTTTCCTTTGGTGGCTCTGGAAGGAAAAATACCGCCACGGGGCGCTTGAAGTATTTAGCCATCAATTCAAGCTGTTTAAAGGTTGGTTTTTTCTTACCAGATTCTATGTCTTTATATTCCCTTTCTGAAAGCTTAAGCTTTTTGGATATTTCCTCCAGACTCCACCCTGCACTTTCCCTTGCCCACCTTATAATCTCTGGATTTATATCAACCACAAGAGAACGACCCATTTTGAATATTAATATAGAGGACAAGATGCCTAAGTTCAAGCCCCTTACCTACACACAAAACCCACAACCGCCTTAACAGATTAAGGTTCTTTTTCATTCTTGTATTTCTCTAAATAACTCCTCCCTCTTTCTGTTATTTCCCAAACGCCTCTGGGAGAGCTATTAGAGAGTAATCCCCTTTCTACAAGCCTTTTTCTGCACCAGCGGGCATAGTTTATCCATCTTATTTGCTTTGACCTTGGAAGTTTTTCGTAGTCTGCTTCTGTAAGCCTTCCTTTCATTTTTTCTTCCACTTTCTTTAATACCTCATCTGCCCATCCACGTCCACCCAATTCTACCAAAGATTCAAGTATTGGTATGGCAAATTCCTCTTCTTGGGTATATCTTGCTCTACGCCTTGTGTATTCTGTTCTTTCCCTTTTGATTTCTTCAACCCCATCCATTAAAAGCTTTGGAGCATATGAGTTTTCCCATTCTTTTTGCAAAGCCATGATTTTGTTTTTAAAGTCTTCCAAGGTTTTTGCCTTCTCTATGTATTCCTTTACCAAATCGTAGTTGGAAATTTCAATGGCTGATTTTATCTTTTCTTTTAGTGCTTCTATAACTTTTTGGATCTCTTCAAGCAATAGTTCAAAGGCTTCGGATATGCCATGCTCGTTCATTATGCGCTCCTGCTAAAGATTTTTTCAACAATCTCTTTTGAGAAATTTAAAATTTCTATTTTTACGTTCTCTGGACCTTGCTTAGGGTATTCTTCAATCATATACGTAATAAGATTGATTAGCTTGTTATTATCCCAGCCAAGTATCTCCCTAACAATAGTTAACACTGCAGTAAGCTGGTCTAAACTTTGTTGTGAAAAGCTTTTCTCATCTAAGTTTAAGTCTTGCTGTTTTAAGGAATAAAGTTTTTTAGAAATTTTATCCCACCAACGAATTAAATTATGCAAATCAAGATTTAAAAAAAGATCAAAGTTCATAGGTTCTTTAATAGGTCTTATACTTTTTATATTTTTATTAATGCTTTCTAACAATAAGCTTCCATTAACTACTACCTTTTTTAGTCTCCTAAAAGTTAGCTTATAATCCTTACGATTGGTTGATATCATATACCCCATAAACTTATATAATAGATTTTCAAAAAACTCACTATTAACCGCTTGCTTTGGTTCAATGGCTGGAATGTCAGGAATTTTGATTTGAGCCCCAACATAATAATTCAAATAAATGTTCAGTGCAGGACTTCCCCTATCCCTAATATACAAATAAAAACACCTAGAAATATAATCAGCAAATCTTTCCAATCCAAACTCGTATATGTTATAACTAAAAAACCTATCAATATATCCCTCAAAATCTGCCTCTGCACCATATCTGTGATGGAAAATGGATTGAATGTTTTTTATATCTCCCACAAATATAACCTTATCAAATCCAAGGAAGTTTTTATTTATTTCCGTTTCCTCTTTTTCCTCTTTATGTAGCCCAAGGAATGCATCAAAGGAATTGAGTATCCTAAAGATGTGCTCTGGGTCTAATCGGTCAAGGTCATCTATTATTAAGACGCTTTTTTTGTTTTCCTTCTTTTTCAACTTCTCTATATTTTCACGTATAGTTTCGTCTATTGGGTTGTTTTTCTTATCCTTAAAACGCTCAAGGTATTTTTTAATATCTCCCTTCCCTATTTCTTTCAGACTATGTAATAAATTCATTATATTTACACCAAACTTTCCAAGCTTTGCAAGTGAATTAAGTAATGGAATATCTTCTAAAGCTTGAAATACTTCTTTCATAAATAATAAAATTTTTAGGGCGGAAAGCGTGGCTTTATCCTTAATTTTGTGTTTTTCAGCCAATTCTACTAATATGTCTGCCCTTATGTAATCAATGATGTTTTCTGTGGGAAGTATTTGATAATACATTGGATATAGATGAAAAACTAAATATTCCTCCTTATACTTCTCAAAGAAATCCCTCAAAAAGGTGGTTTTTCCAGTGCCATATTTTCCAGAGAAAAATATTCTATTGTTATTTTCCTTGTTTAGATATTCACGGAAGTCTTTGTAAAGAAAATCAAGTGAGATAAAAAAGTCTTCACCTTTGGTTTGAAATGGTTCAAGCGGCAAATATTTAGGTCCGCCTTGCTCAGAAAAATGCTCCATAGTATCATTATTATACACTGCGCCGTTATCTTTATTTTTTATATACCTCCACAGCCCTTTAAGGCATTTAATCCTTCTCCTTCCACTAATTTAATCTCTTCATCCGTTAAACCATAAAGCTTATAAACCAGCTGGTCAATTTGCTTTTCAAGTTTTTTGACTTCTTCTTGTTTTTGTGGGTTTGAAAGGTAATCATCTGATTGAGTGATGGAAAGGATTTGATTGACAAGGGATTCTATTTTACTTGCTAAAGGTTTAGTCTGGGGTGTAATGAGAGGTATAGGAATATTCAACAAAGGCTCTTTGTCTACTTGATATAGATTTCCTTGTCTTTTTCCTCTATGATATAACCAAAAAGCAATTAACTTTGAATTTAAAACTCCCAATAGATACTTCATACTTATTCTCTCAGTCTTTATAACAAAAAATGTCTGTGAAACATAGCAATCAAAATCTGTATAGGTAAATGTTGGATACTCACATTTTCTCAAAGAAATTATCTTTTCGCCTTTAAAAAATCTCTCATCTCTTGCTCTGTGAAGTCCATACGGACCAAAGTCGGATGTTATTATGCTCTTAAATTTGTCAAGATGTTGTTTAATATTCGGGTAATTATTGATTTTCTTGTTCATATCCGATTTGGCATAGATTATCCAATACTTATTCTTTCTATTCCCATACCATTTCTTTAACTCATCTGTAGTATAGTAGGGTTTTATAATTTCTAACTCTTTTGGGGTGAGATTTAATTGACGCTTTTCCTCCTCTGAAATTACAAATATACCAGAACCAACAGGATATTTATTCCCTAATTTTTGAGCATTCTTTTTATTTAAAAAGTCTTGTGGAGCAACAATTCCCTGAGTAATTTCATTTTCCTTGAGATAAAAACTTCCTTTCTCTTTTATCTTCTGGAGTAAGTTTTCAGTATTTGCTTCGGAAAAAAGAATTTGTTTCCCTCCTTTGAAAGTCCCTCTTTTTATAATTGGATTTATATATTCTATCCCTTGGTCATATTCATTTTTAAGAACTTTTAATACATCTTCAAAAGTTGGTTTATTTTTAATTATTTTTCTAACATCTACGGAATAATTATCTGTTTTATTATCTTTTTTGAAAATCATAATCATAGTTTGAATGTCTGAACTTTCAAAAATAAAATATGAGCCAAAATCTATAAGTTTAACTATCACAGCATCTGTCATTACCTTTTCTCGCATCTTTTTAGCTCCGTAATTTGTAACCCAATTATTCTGAGCAATAAATGTAAGAATTCCGTTATCTTTGAGAAGGTCAATACCTTTGCACGCAAAGAAATGCCATATGTCCATTTTTCCCTGATAGTAAGGATGGTCCCTAATTCCGTCAAAAGCTTTTCTATTTACATATTCTTTAATATACGGCGGATTTCCTATAACAATATCAAAGCTTTCTATTCCAAACATCCAATCACTATCAAACCAGTCTGCTCTTGCAAGTTGATCAAAAATAACTGCTTGGGCAAGTTGATCAAAAATATCAAAATCAGCTATCTTTTGGGCTGTATCGTTTGAATAGCCTATTCTTTTAAGTTTTTCTTTTATATCCTCTCTTATCCTTCGTGCCTCTTCCTGGATTTTCTTCTTCTCCTCCCTTGACCTTACAGAAAAGTGCTTTTTATAAAGCTTTTTTAACTTAGCTTTTAGCCTGTTTATGCTGGGGTCAGTAAGGACATTTTGTTTTTCCAAACCTATCAAAGTATTGGCGGCTATAAAGTTGGTTTCAAGATGGGGTAAGGGTTTTATGCCAAGGTTTTCTTTGCTTGGGTCTGGCTTTTGGTCTATTATCAAAGATAGGAAAAACCTTAGCTTGGTTATTTGAATGGCTATGCTTTGAATATCCACTCCATATATGGAATTTTGCAAAATGTATAGCTTCCTGGCATAGTCGGGATAGGTTTTAGCTTCATCAAAGTTTTCGTTTATTTCTTTAAAAAGCTCTTCTCTTATGTCTTTGCCTTTTACATCTAGTATCCCCCCAAGTTCTTCTTTTGCTTTGTCTCGTTGTAGCTTATACCAAAGTTCATTGTCTGGGTCTATCTTTTCAAGTATATAAACCAGTTTGTGAAGCACTCCCATAGGAAAGGCTCCAGAGCCAACGGCAGGATCCAAAACTTTTATAGAATCTATTGCATGTATTAGCTTTTTCTTTTCCTCTTCAGATAGTTCAATTTCTTCATCGTAAGAAAGCAGTCTTCTTATCTTCTCTTCATCAAAACCAATGTTTTTAAAATACTCTATTAGACTTTCCTCTACCATAAAATCCACTATCTCTTTTGGTGTGTAATAAGAGCCCGTGGCTTTTCTTGCAGTGGTTTGGGTCTCTTCGTTATAGCTGGCAAGGAGATTTTCAAAGATGTGTCCCAAAAGCTCTGGGTCCAAGGAAACTTCTATACTTAAAGGTGTGCTCTCATCTGCTGTAAAGTTGTAGTCTTTAAGGATATTAATAAGCCCTCTAACTTTTTCCCTTCTTGCGTTTGTACCATAAAAGTATGACAGGTCTTCTGTTCTTTCCTCGGAAAAGAAAAACTCATCTGGAATTTTTGCTCTTTTGCTTTCATTCCTTGAAAAACCATCTATGTAATTGCTGTCTTCATCCAAACACTCAAAAAGCCCACCGTTTATAAAGGGTGTGTTTTTAAAAAGCTCTATAAAGTTTTCTGGAGATATGTTTAAAAAGTTTTTGTATCTATAAAGGTTTTTAACTCCAAAGTGCTTTTTGTTTTGTTCAAAATGTCCCTC
>CALHTV010000023.1 GCA_938039765.1 uncultured Dictyoglomus sp.
TTTAATTAAACCCGATCAATAATTTCTTTACATTTAGAACATAATTTAATTTTTTTTCCATTATCAAGAAAGGTATGTTTTATCCTCGTTGGTTGATTACAACGAGGACATATAAGCATAACTTTACATCTATAAAGAGGCGCAGGTTTTTCAATTATTCCTCCCTGTCTCATTTTAGGAGTAGGCCTCATATGTTTCTTAACAATATTAACTCCTTCTACTATCACCTTGTTCTCGGAAGGGAGGACTGATAAAACCTTGCCTCTTTTACCTTTATCTTTTCCTGATATTACTAAGACTAAATCTCCTTTTTTAATATCCATCTTCCTTCACCTCTATATTACTTCAGTTGCTAAAGAAATTATTTTCATAAAGTTTTTATCTCTTAACTCTCTTGCAACTGGTCCAAAAACTCTTGTTCCTCTAGGGTTTCCTTCCTTATCAATAATTACTGCTGCATTGTCATCAAACCTAACATAAGAGCCATCTTTTCTCCTTATTGCTCTCCTTGTTCTAATAACTACTGCATATACAACATCTCCCTTTTTAATATTAGCTCTTGGCACTGCATCCTTTACACTTGCAACAATTATATCTCCTACCTCAGCAACTCTCTTTTTACCTAAAATTCTAAAACACATTATCTCTTTAGCCCCACTATTATCTGCAACTACCAGCCTAGTTTGAGGCATTATCATTAATATCACCTACCCCAACATCAGTTTTCATTACTTCTGGAGATTCTTCGTTAAGTGTAGGAACTACCTCTGCTCTACTAATGATTTTAACTAATTTCCATCTTTTCTCTTTCGAAAGAGGCCTAGTCTCTCTTATAAGAACAAGATCACCTTCTTTGGCCTCTTGGTGTTCGTCATGAGCTTTATATTTTTTTCTTCTAGTAATAGCCTTTTTATACAAAGGATGTACATAGGTCTGTTCGACCAAAACTACTATAGTTTTTTGCATTTTTGCACTAACAACTCTTCCAATCATTTCTTTTCTTTTACCACTCATGAACATCTCTCCTTAACTAAGATTTTTTAAGTTCTCGCTCAGTTAATATAGTAAGGATCCTAGCAATATCTTTCCTTACGGTTTTTATCCTATGAGGATTTGTCAAACCACCAGTTGCCTGTTGAACCCTTAAATTAAAAAGTTCTGTCCTTAAACTCTTAAGCTCTTCTAATAATTCCTCGTTAGTTTTTTCTCTTAATTCAGACACTCTTCTTGCCATTTTACTCACCGCCCACTTCTCTTGATACAAACCTAGTTTTTATAGGAAGCTTGCTACCTGCTATTCTTATTGCTTCCATTGCAACTTCTTTAGATACTCCTCCTATCTCAAAAAGTATGGTTCCTGGTTTAACCACTGCTACCCATCCTTTTACATCTCCTTTTCCACCACCCATTCTACTTTCCGCAGGCCTTGCAGTTACAGATTTGTCAGGAAAAATTCTGATCCACACTCTTCCATTTTTTCCAGCATGCCTTGTTAAAGTTCTTCGTACCGCTTCTATTTGTTCACTCGTGATCCATGCAGGAGCAAGAGCTTGGATTCCGTAATCTCCAAAAACAACTCTATTACCTCTTGAAGCCTTACCTTTCATTCTTCCACGATGTTGCTTTCTATATTTTACTCTTTTAGGCATCAACATCGTAGTTCACCTCATCTTTCTCATAGAGATCTTCTTCTATTCTCTTAGGAACAGCTTTTTCTGGTAATTCTTGAACTGCTTCTTTGTGGAGTTCTGGAATATCTCCTTTATAGATCCATACTTTTACTCCTATTACTCCTGATATTGTATATGCTTCTGCAAACCCATAGTCAATATCAGCAGTAAGTGTTTGTAATGGAATCCTACCTTCTTTAAACCATTCAGAACGAGCAATTTCTGCACCATTTAATCTTCCGCTACACATTACCTTAATTCCCTTCGCACCAGCTCTAAGAGCTCTATTTATAGCCTGTTTCATTGCTCTTTTATAATTTATTCTCTTCTCAATCTGGGTTGCAATGTTTTCGGCCACTAATTGAGCATCTAATTCTGGAAATTTAACCTCTTGTACATTTACAAAAACACTTTTGTTGGTTAATTTGATTAGATTTTTTCTAATATTCTCAATCTCACTACCACCACGTCCAATGAGCATTCCTGGTCTTGCCGTATAGATAGTCACATCAACCCTATTTATTGCTTTTCTTTCGATTAATATCTGCGAAACTCCTGCCTGATAGTAATTCTTCTTTATATAATTTCTTATAGCCCAATCTTCATGTAATAAGGAGGAATATTCTGATCTCTCAGCATACCAATGACTTTTCCAATCCTTTGTGATACCTAATCTAAACCCATAAGGGTGTGTTTTCTGCCCCATATTATTCCTCCTCCTTCTCTTTTACAAATATAACTATATGGCTATTTCTTATCTGAATAATATCAGCCCTTCCTCTTGCTCGAGGATTTAATCTCTTCCATCTTGGACCCTCATTGACATAAGCTTTAGAAATATAAAGTCTGTCAGCTCTTAAACCATAGTTATGCTCAGCATTAGCTTTAGCTGATCTAAGGCATTTCAATATAAAACGAGCTGCCTTATGAGGAAGATTCTCTAATATTGCCTCTGCTTCTATAACCATCTTACCTCTTACAAGATCAATAACTCTTCTTGCCTTGTAAGGAGAAATTCTTAAATAATTACTTTCAGCTTTAACCTCAATCATCTAAGGTCAACCTCCCTACTTAATAGCTGTAATACGAGCTGTAGGTATTCTGTGTCCAGTAAATGTTCTTGTGGGTGCAAATTCTCCTAGCCTATGTCCTATCATGTTTTCTGTTATATAGACAGGTATATGTTTTCTACCATTATAGACAGCAATAGTGTGTCCTACCATTTCTGGAACAATAACTGATCTTCGAGACCATGTCTTTATAATTCTTTTTTCTCCTTTTTCATTTAACTCTCTAATTTTTTTTAAGAGTTTTGGATCTACATATGGACCCTTTTTAAGTGAACGACCCATGTGTTCCTCCCCTTTTTACTTCATTTCTTTTTTATCATTTGCTCTTTGAATTATAAATCGGTCAGAAGGCTTTCTTTTCTTTCTAGTCTTATATCCAAGAGTAGGTTTGCCCCATGGAGTAAGTGGCCCTGGATGACCAATAGGAGCCTTACCCTCACCGCCACCATGAGGGTGATCTACAGCATTCATAGCAGATCCTCTTACATGGGGTCTTCTACCAAGCCACCGACTTCTTCCAGCTTTTCCTAAAGAGATATTTTGATGATCTACATTACTCACTTGCCCTATTGTAGCTCTACAATTTAGATCAAATAATCTAATTTCTCCTGATGGTAATTTTACATATGCCCATTTACCTTCTTTACCTAAAATTTGAGCTGCAGTACCAGCCGCCCTAACAAGTTGTCCTCCTCTTCCAGGATATAATTCCAAATTATGAATTAATGTGCCATCAGGTATATTCTTTAATGGCAAATTGTTTCCTATTTTAATATCTACATTTTCACCAGACATAACAATATCTCCAACTTTTAACCCTTCAGGAGCAATTATATATCTTTTCTCTCCATCGGCGTAATGAAGCAAAGCAATCCTTGCAGTACGATTAGGATCATATTCAATACTAGCAACCTTAGCTGGAATATTATCTTTGTCTCTCCTAAAGTCTATAATTCTATAAAGTCTTTTATGTCCCCCTCCTCTAAATCTACTAGTAACATGCCCAAAATTATTCCTTCCACCACTCTTTTTGAGAGGAGCTAATAAAGATTTCTCAGGCTCTTTTTTTGTAATTTCTGAGAAATCAGGTAATATCAAATGCCTTAAACCAGGTGTTATGGGCTTGAACTTCTTAAGACCCATTTTATTCTACCTCCTATACTCCACTAATCAGTTCTATTTTGTAACCTGGCTCTAAAGTTACAATAGCTTTTTTCCTTGTAGAAGTAAAGCCTTGAGAAAGCCCTAATCTACGTTTTTTAGGTTTTTCGTTTATTATAGCAACTTTCTTAGCTTTGACTTTAAAAATTTCTTCAACAGCTTTTTTAATCTCTATTTTATTAGCCTTTTTATCTACTTCAAAAACATATTTATTTTCTTTTGCAAGATTTAAACTTTTTTCTGTAACTATAGGCCTTAAAATTATAGTATAAGGATCTCTCATTTTAAGAATGCCTCCTCTAATACAGGTATTGCATCCACGGTAAGAATTAGATAATCATATTTCAGTAAATCATAAACATTAAGTACAGAAGCAACCATTGTCTTAACTTTTTCTAGATTCATTGCTGCTCTTTTCAAATTTTCATCTTTTTTTGGAACTCCTATAAGAACTTTAGACTCTGTCAATCCAAAATTATTTAAAATATTAACTAGCTCTTTTGTTTTAGGCTGAGGTAACTCTATTTTATCTAAGATAATCAAATTATTCTCTTTTAATTTAGTTGAAAGTGCAGATCTAATAGCAAGTCTTCTCATTTTCTTAGGAATCTTATAGGAATAATCTCTGGGCTTTGGACCAAAAGGTCTTCCACCCCCAACCCAATGAGGAGCCTTTCTATCACCTTGTCTTGCATGCCCTGTACCTTTTTGAGGCCATACCTTCCTTCCACTTCTATTTACCTCTCCTCTTCTTTTAGTAGAATGAGTACCTTGTCTCCCATTTGCGAGATGCATAACAACACAAGTATAAAATAGATCTGGCCTTTTCTCTACTCCAAAGAGTTCTTCTTTCAACTCTATCTCTCCAATTTTTTCTGCCTTTTGATTATATAAAGGTACTTGTATCATACTCTTCTATTCCCCTTCCTAGCTATTTATTTTCTTTAATAGCCTTTCTAATAATGACCAAATTACCAGTAGGACCAGGAATTGCACCCTTTATAAGTATAAGGTCTTTCTCTTTATCAATCTTTACTATTTTTAAATTTTGAACAGTGATAGTCTCATTTCCCCATCTTCCAGCCATTTTCTGTCCTTTCATAACATGTTGTACACCACCAGCACCAATAGAAGCTCTTCTTCTATGGAATTTAGAACCATGAGACATCCTTCCTCTTGAAAAATTCCATAACTTAATATGCCCTGTGAAGCCATGTCCTTTACTTTTACCTGTAACATCTACAAACTCTCCTTCTTGAAATATATCAACTCGTAATTCTTGTCCTCGTACATAATCATTTGGATTTTTTATTCTAACCTCTTTAATTATTCTAAAGGGAGGAAGCCCTAATTTTTTAAATATTCCGAGTTGAGGTTTGTTCAATTTTGTTTCCTTACATTGTTCAAAACCAAGCTGTATTGCATCGTACCCATCTTTTTCTTTTGTCTTTACATTAAGTACAAGACAAGGTCCTCCTTTAACTACTGTGACAGAGATAACCTCACCATTTTCTCCAAAAATCTGTGTCATACCAATTTTTCTTCCCAAAATAGCCTTTGTTGTAGGAGCAGCCATAGCTTTTCCCCTCTCTATGTTTTAATTTCGACTTCAACACCAGCAGGAAGCTCTAAATTCATGAGAGCCTCCACTGTTTTTGCCGTTGGTTCTATTATATCTATTAGTCTTTTATGAACTCTTATCTCAAAATGTTCCCCAGAGTTTTTATTAACATGTGGAGAACGAAGAACCCAATATCTAGTTACTTTAGTGGGAAGAGGAATAGGGCCAGAAATTTTGGCCCCAGTTCCTCTTACGGTATCAATAATTTTTTTAGTAGAAAGATCTAATACTCTATGATCAAAAGCTTTTAACTTTATCCTTATTTTTTGCTTTTCTAGATAACTACTCATAGCTTTCAATCGCCCCCATTATTCAATAATTTTAGTTACGACACCTGCACCAACTGTTCTTCCACCTTCTCTAATAGCAAACCTTAACCCTTCTTCTAATGCCACCGGCTTGATTAACTTTATCTCCATCTCTAAATTGTCCCCTGGCATCACCATCT
>CALHTV010000024.1 GCA_938039765.1 uncultured Dictyoglomus sp.
AAAATAGCACAAAGAAATTAGAAGAATTATATCGAGAACTTTTAAAAATAAAAGAAAAAGAATAATATATTGGAAAAATACCTAATATTTTGCCATAATTGCGTATTTTTTGGCAAATTTTACCTATTGAATATCAATTAAAAATTAATATATATTATTCTTTGGATTTAGCACTCAGCAGGTAAGACTGCTAACAAAATTTATGAAGGGAGGTAGAGAAAAGTGAAACTACGTCCAATTGGTGATCGTGTAGTAGTGAAGGTTATAGAACAGGAAGAAAGAACAAAAGGAGGAATAGTACTTCCAGATACTGCTAAAGAAAAACCTCAACAAGGAAAAGTGATCGCTGTAGGTACTGGTAGAATCTTAGATAATGGTCAAAAAATCCCATTAGAAATCAAAGAAGGAGACAGAGTAATCTTCGCTAAATATGCAGGTACCGAGGTAAAAATTGAAGGCGAAGAATATCTTATTCTCAGTGAGAGAGATATTTTAGCTGTTATAGAAGAATAAATTTAAATAAATTCTTAAAAAAGGAGGGAGAAATATGGCAGCCAAACTAGTTAGTCTTGATATGCAAGCCAGAACAGCACTTATAAAAGGACTTGATACAGTAGCTAATACGGTAAAAATAACTTTAGGACCAAAGGGAAGAAATGTAGTACTAGAAAAGAAATTTGGTGCACCAGTAATTACAAATGATGGGGTTACAATAGCCAAAGAGATAGATTTAGAAGATCCTTTTGAAAATATGGGAGCTCAACTGGTTAAAGAGGTTGCCTCAAAAACTAATGATGTAGCTGGTGATGGAACTACTACTGCAACAGTACTTGCTCAAGCTTTAGTCCATGAAGGAATGAAGCATGTGGTAGCAGGCGCTAATCCAATGTATGTGAGAAGAGGTATAGAAAAAGCTGTAGAAAAAGTAGTCGAAGAATTGAAAAAAATTGCAAAACCAGTAGAAACTAAAGATGATATTGCCCATGTAGCAGCAATTTCTGCTAATAATGATGAAGACATTGGAAGACTAATAGCCGAAGCTATGGATAAAGTAGGAAAAGATGGAGTTATTACAGTAGAAGAATCTCAGGGAATAACAACCACCTTAGAACTTGTAGAAGGAATGCAATTTGATAGAGGATATCTTTCTGCCTATATGATTACTGACCCAGAAAGGATGGAAGCAGTATTAGAAGAACCCTATATCCTTATAACTGATAGAAAGATAAGTGCAGTAAACGATATTTTACCAATCCTCGAGAAAGTAGTACAAACGGGAAAACCTTTAGTAATAATTGCCGAAGATGTAGAAGGAGAAGCATTAGCTACCTTAGTCGTTAACAAGTTACGTGGAGTATTACAATCTCTTGCTGTAAAGGCTCCTGGATTTGGTGATCGCAGAAAGGCAATACTTCAAGATATTGCAATCCTAACAGGTGGAGAGTTTATCTCCGAAGAGACAGGAATAAAATTAGAAAATGTAACCTTAAATATGCTTGGTAGAGCTGAGAAGGTAAGAGCCAACAAAGACAAGACCACAATCATTGGTGGAAAAGGTAACAAGAAAGACATTGAAGCAAGAATTGCACAAATTAAAAAACAGTTAGAGGAAACTGATTCTGAGTTTGATAGAGAAAAGTTGCAGGAAAGACTTGCAAAACTTGCAGGAGGCGTTGCAGTAATTAAAGTTGGAGCTGCCACCGAAGTAGAATTAAAAGAGAAGAAACACAGAATTGAGGACGCATTATCTGCTACAAAGGCTGCAGTAGAAGAAGGAATAGTACCTGGTGGTGGTGTGGCTTTAGTAAGAGCTATGAAAGCTCTAGATGACATAAAAATAGAAAACGAGGATGAAAGAATTGGGGTAGAAATTGTGAAAAGATCTCTTGATGTACCATTAAAGCTTATTGCTACCAATGCTGGAAAAGAAGGATCAATAATTGCTGAAAAAGTCAAAGAATTAGATGGACCTATGGGATATGACGCAGCTAGAGATAGATTTGTTAATATGTTCGAAGCTGGCATCGTTGATCCTTGTAAGGTAACAAGATCTGCCTTACAAAATGCAGCAAGTATAGCTGCATTAGTCTTAACTACTGAAGGTCTTGTAGCAGAGAAACCTGAAAAAGAAAAACAAACCCCTCCTCCACCACCTGAGTACTAATCTTTAAAAGAAAACCAAAGCCCCAAGGCAGTTTGCCTTGGGGCTTATTTTTTATTTGGTGGCCCTACGGGGATTCGAACCCCGGTTTTTGGGTTGAGAACCCAACGTCCTAGTCCACTAGACGATAGGGCCTTTCTTTTTGGCTGGGGAGGATGGATTCGAACCATCCCTACCTGATCCAGAGTCAGGCGTCCTACCAGCTAGACGACTCCCCATTCCATTTTTATCTTTATAATAATAAATTTATAGGATTTGTCAAGATTTTGTGTTACTATAGATATATTCTAAAATTATTTCTCTAAAACTCAGTTTTTAAAGAGTCAGGCGAACCATGAAAAATCAAGTTATTTCCTTCAAAGTTTTACTTGAAAATTTTTTGTTTACTTCTCAAGTAGAGGGAAAAAACAAAATTTGAACATGTTTTCCAAAGGCTTTCTGAGCTTATAAATCTTTCGATAAATGATGTAAATTGGTTAAAAGAAATTTATATGGGAAAAACTCTTTTTAGAGAAATGACAAGATGGTTAAAAATGCGTGGCATTTATTCGTATGAGGAGAGAGTTCCTATTACACGTCTAGGTCCTAAGAACAGGTCTGTCGTTTCCAATATTAAGCTTTAATCTTACAGTAGAAGCTTTGATCAAACTCTGAACAGCTACTTATCTCACCTCTTTTTTAATACTATGGAAAGATAGGAAAAATTCGAAATTATGCGATTCTTTTATTGATAAAACTTGTAGTAAATATCTCCCATATTTTTAAGTTTATCCATTCGCTTTTTTGAATCTCTGCTAAATTTAACTCTGGCTCACCACAAACATCTACTCCAATTACATCATGAGCAGCTAAACCTTCTAAAATTTCGAAAAATAAGTCAAGGGATAAGTCTCCTTGATCCCAGGTAGTTCTAAAACAATTTCTATCAATGATATCTTTATCAATACTAACGTAAATAGGAGAATTTATGACTTGCTTTTTAAAATTTTTTAAATCTGTGTTTCTCTTAATAAATACGATTTTCTTAACAAATTCTAACTTCAAAGCCTCGATAACCCAAGACCCACAGCTTATATATCCTTCAAAAGTTTGTTTTAAATCTTCATGTTTATCAATTATAACTAAGACAAAGGAGAATTTTATTTTCTTTAAGAAAAGATAGGTTAAATAGTGGTAATCACTCTTACCTAAAAATTTTAAACTAAAATAATCCAAAGATTTTAACCTCTGCTCCAAAAGTAAGAGTTTGGAAAAGGAGCACATATATTTTGTCTCCTTAATATCCTTTAGATTTATTAACTCTCCTCTTGAAGTCAACTCGTGTTGAAAAAGATAAATATCATCAAAATTTAAGATGAAGGTAGGAAACACTTAATATTTCCCCCTTCATACCTTTCATCATATTCTAAAAGTACAATTTTTCAAACAAATCTCAAACCATCTACATCTTCCACAAATATCCCAGAATTTATCTAGGGTAATACAGGAATATATCTTAGTTTTTAT
>CALHTV010000025.1 GCA_938039765.1 uncultured Dictyoglomus sp.
GATTTATTTTCTAATAAAGATGCTATATTTGCTTTGGGAGTTAATTATTGGGATACTCCTTTTAAAGGGTCCATAGATGAGTTAAGAATATATGAAGGCGTGTTGAGTGAATCAGAGATATCTGCACTTGCTAGTAAATAGAAATTTTCATTAGGGAGAGAGAGTTTTGTTCTCTCTCCCTAATGAATTTGTTTTTGGTAAAAACGTTTTTATGAGAAGGGTTGAAAAATAGTTAAAATTATAGTATAAATTTTAGTAAAAAATAAGGAGAGAAAACATGAAACTGAAAGATAAACATGTTACTATAAAAGATGTGGCAAAACTAGCAGGAGTTGGTATAGCAACAGCCTCTAGGGCTCTAAATAATAAAGGGGATGTGAGCCCTTCTACAAGAAGAAAGGTGTTAGAAGCTGCTCAAAAATTGGGTTATGTGCCTAATTCGTTAGCAAGAAGTCTTGTGTATGGAAAGACCAAAAAGATTGGAGTTATTATTACAACTATACTTAATCCATTTTATGCTACTGTGGTCAGTGGAATAGAAAGTGTGTTAGCTTCTAAAGGATATACCTTGGTTTTATATAATTCAAACGAGGATCCTTATAAAGAAAAAGAAGCAATCCTTACTTTAAGACAACAAAGGGTTGATGGAATTATATTTGCTCCAATAGAATATGAGTCCCAAAATGTAAAGTATTTAGTTGAGAACAATATTCCTTTTGTGTTGGTAGCAAGAAAAACACAAGAAGAGAATACTAACTTTGTAGTTGCTGATGATTTTAAAGTTGGGAAGATAGCTACTGAACATTTGCTTGAAAAAGGGCATAGAAGAATTTTATTTCTTAATTCATGGAAAAGCTCAAGTGCTAGGTTAAGACTAGAAGGATATAGGGAAGCTTTAAAAGAGGCAGGTTTTCTAGTAAATCCTAAGCTTATTTATTCTTTAACTCCTGATACTGAAATTAGGCCTCTTTTAGAAGATATATTATCCACTAAAAATAGACCTACTGCAATTTTTTGTTTTTGTGATTCAATTGCTCTTGAAGTTATGAAAATCTTAAAAGCTATGAATTTAAAAATCCCTGATGAGGTGGCTGTAGTAGGATGTGATAATCTTGATTATACAGAGCTTTTAAATCCACCATTAACCACCATTGAAATTTCCAAATTTGAGATGGGAGTTACAGCTGCAAAAATCTTATTGGAAATGCTAGAAGCTGAGAATAAGGGACCAATTCAACAAATTCTTGAACCTAAGCTAATAATTAGAGCTTCTACTTGAGATAAAAGTTTAATTAGAAGGAGGTATTTTTTATGCAGAAGGCAAAAGTGAGAGTGGACAAAGATTTTGTTATCTCTGAAATTGATAAAAGAATTTATGGATCTTTTATCGAACATTTAGGAAGAGCTATCTATACAGGTATTTATGAACCTACACATCCAAAGGCAGATGAACAGGGATTTAGAAAGGATGTAATTGAGCTTGTAAAGGCTTTAAAAGTTCCAATTATAAGATATCCTGGAGGTAATTTTGTTTCGGGATATAACTGGGAAGATGGAATAGGTCCTAAAGAATTAAGACCTAAAAAACTTGAACTTGCCTGGAGAAGTATCGAACCTAATGAAATAGGAATAAATGAATTTGTTGATTGGACAAAAAAAGTAAATTCAGAGGTAATGATGGCAATAAATTTGGGTACAAGAGGAATTGATGAGGCAAGAAATTTAGTAGAGTATTGTAATTTCCCAGGAGGAACCTATTATAGTGATCTTAGGAGAAAACATGGATATGAGAATCCTCACAAAATAAAAGTTTGGAATCTGGGAAATGAAATGGATGGAGAATGGCAGATTGGACATAAATTGCCTCACGAGTATGGAAGGCTTGCAAGAGAAGTTGCAAAGGTTATGAGGCAAGTTGATCCTGATATAGAGTTAGTAGTTTGCGGTAGTTCTGGCCCTGGAATGCCAACTTTTCCAGAATGGGAGAGAATTGTATTAGAACATACTTATGATGTGGTTGATTATGTGTCTTTACATTATTATGCTAATATGCCTGGACCTAATCATATTGATTTACCTGATAATCCGGATTTGAAGAGCTTTCTTGCAAAGAATTTAGAAATGGAAGGCTTTATTAAAACAGTAGTCTCAACGATAGATTATGTTAAAGCAGTAAAACGCATAAATAAGAACGTAAATATCTCCTTTGATGAGTGGAATGTCTGGTATCATTCTTTTAAGAAAGATAAAAATGTGGAACCATGGCAAATAGCCCCTCCCATATTAGAAGAAGATTATAACTTTGCTGATGCTCTATTAGTAGGTTGTATGATAATATCTCTTTTGAAGCACGCAGATAGAATTAAGATAGCTTGTTTAGCTCAACTTGTTAATGTTCTTGCTCCTATCACTACTGTGAAAGGAGGAATAGCTTATAGACAAACTATTTATTATCCTTTCATGCATGCTGCAAATTATGGACATGGGGTTGTATTACTATCTAAAATTGATTCTCCAAAATATGACTCTAAATTGTATACTGATGTTCCTTTGTTAGAGACAGTAGTTACTTATGATGAGGAGAATAGCAGTATCACTATTTTCGCTGTTAATAGAGATCCAGAAAATGATCTTTTGGTTGAGTATAAATTAGATGGCTTTGAGGGGTACAAAGTAGTGGAAAATATAGTATATGTTTCTGATGATCCTTATAAAGGTAACACTCCTAAAAATCCAGATAGTGTGGTTCCTACATTAGCAAATAATTCTAAGATTGATGGTAATATAGTGGAAGTTTTGATGCCTAAATTTTCTTGGAATATTGTTAGATTGAAGAAGAATAAGGAGTGATTTTATATGCTCTTAGAGGGTTTGAGAAGAGAAGTTTATGAGATGAATATGGAGCTTTTTAGAAATAGGCTTGTGGTTATGACCAGTGGAAATGTAAGTGGAAGAGATTTTGAAACCAATTATGTTGTAATAAAACCAAGCGGGGTTAAATATGAAGATCTTTCTCCCGAGAAAATGGTAGTTGTAGATTTAGAAGGAAGAATCATAGAGGGAGATCTAAAACCTTCTGTTGATACTCTTTCTCATTTAGTGGTTTACAGGGAGAGAAAAGATATAGGAGGCATAGTCCATACCCACTCGCCTTATGCCACTGCTTTTGCTTTGTTAGGCAAACCGATTCCTGTGTATCTTACCTCTCATGCTGACTATTTTGGCGAAGAGATACCTGTAGCAAGATATGCTTCTCCCTTTCCTTTAGAGGATGTTGGAAAGGCACTTTTGGAAGTGCTTAATAAGGAAGATAGGCCTTCCTGGGTAAAAAAACATTCCTCCTTTGTTCCAGTAGTTTTGTTAAAAAATCATGGGGTTTTTACATTTGGAAAAAATCCTACCGAGGCTCTTAAATATGCGGTAATGGTTGAGGAGATTGCGAAAACCTGTTATTTTGCTCTTACCCTTGGAGTCCCTGAAAGGTTACCTTCAGAGGAGATAAGTAAATGGTATGAGAGATTTCATGAGGTTTACGGGCAAAAATAAGTTTGTTTTGGGAGGTGTAAAAAGATGAAGAATTTACCAGAAGTAAAACTTGGTATTGTGGCTGTTAGTAGAGATTGTTTTCCTATTGAGCTTTCGAGAAATAGAAAATATAAAGTTATAGAGGAGTGTCATAAAATAGGCTTAAATTTAGTAGATATTGAGACTATTGTAGAAAATGAAAATGACACGTTAAAGGCTTTGAAAGAAATAAAAGAAAAAGGAGTAAATGTTTTAGTGATCTATCTTGGAAATTTTGGGCCAGAAGGACCTACCTCTTTACTTGCTCAAAAATTTGAGGGTCCTATTATGGCATGTGCTGCTGGGGAAGAAACAGGAAAAGACCTTTTTGGAGGAAGAGGAGATGCTTATTGTGGTTTTCTAAGTTTATGTTATAACTTAGGATTGAGAAACACAAGGGTTTACATTCCTCATTACCCCGTAGGAATTCCCTCAGAAATAGCTCAAATGATCAAAGAATTCATACCTATTGCAAGAACTCTTTTAGCCCTTAGAAAATTGAAAATTTTCTCCTTTGGACCCCGTCCTCAGGATTTTGTGACAATGCATACGCCTATAAAACCATTATACGACTTAGGAATTTCTATTATGGAAAATAGTGAACTTGATCTGTACGATATATATAAGAGTGCTGAAAATAATCCTAAAATTCCAGAAGTAATGGAAGATATGGCTAAAGAGCTTGGAGTGGGCAACAGATATCCGGAACTTTTGAGAAAGCTTTCTCAGTATGAGGTAGCTCTTACAGAATTTATGGAGAAAAATTTAGGAGCTTCTGAATATGGAATTTTTGCAAATAAATGTTGGCCAGCTTTTGAAAAATATTTTGGTTTTGTTCCTTGTTATGTTAACTCCAGATTGGCCTCAAAAGGTATTCCTGTTGCCTGCGAAGTTGATGTTTACGGAGCTCTAAGTGAGTATATCCTTTATCTGACAAGTGAGATGCCAGTTACTCTTTTAGATGTGAATAATACTGTACCTTATGATTTGATAGAAGAACAGAAAAACAAAATAAAGGGATATAAAGTAACGGATCTTTTTATGGGATTTCATTGTGGAAATACTCCGGCTTGTTGTTTAGTTGATTACTCTATGAAATATCAGCTAATCATGCATCGTTTATTAGAACCAGGGAAGGAACCTGATATAACAAGAGGAACTTTAGAGGGAAGGTTAAGACCGGGAGAAATGATTATTTTCAGAATACATGCTACTCCTGATGCAAGATTAATTTCTTATGTGGCAGAGGGAGAGATATTAGATTTGGATCCAAAATCTTTTGGAAGTATTGGAGTTTTTGCTATTAAAGAGATGGGAAGATTTTACAGATATGTAATGTTAGAGAAAAAGTTTCCTCATCATACTGCTGTTGGATTTAAACATGTTGGAAAATATGTTTTTGAAGTACTTAAGCTCCTAGGTATTAAAGAAATTTATTATAATCTTCCAGAAAATCAGAGATATCCTGAAGAGAACCCTTTCCTTTCCTAAATTAATATTGGGGGAGATCTTTGACTCTCCCCCTATTAAAATTAAAAATTTTTCAACTCCTCTTAAAGAGGTGAATTTGTTTCGTTAAATATTTTGTTATAATATAGTTAATAAAATCTTTTTGGCTTATAGGAGGACTTATAGTATGAAACTACAGGAGATCTATAGACTTTTTGTTGACTTAGGGATGAGAAATGATCCTCGAGGATGGGATAAAGTTCAGGAGACTCTGGAAAGGATAAAGAAGGAGTATGAGAAATTGAGTGAAAAGGAGAAGGAAAAGTTTGATATTGAGAAGCTTTACAATCCTTATGCCGATACGAGAATATTAAATGGAGATTTAGATAAGGAAGTTAAAAGGGTGCTTGTAGGTATTGATATAGATACTTCTGAGATTTTGCTTGCTAAAGAATTGGGAAGGAATGGTAAAGAGATAGATTTAGTGATAGCCCATCATCCAGCAGGTTATGCATATGCTAACCTTTTTGAGGTTATGCATCTCCAAGAAGAGCTATTAGCAAAGATAGGTGTGCCTATAAACTATGCAGAGGGAGTTTTATATCCTCGCATTTCAGAAGTTGAAAGAAAGATAATGCCAGTAAACCATAACAA
>CALHTV010000026.1 GCA_938039765.1 uncultured Dictyoglomus sp.
TATTTCCTCTTAATGTAGAGGGGAAAACTATAGGGACGGTAACTCAAATTATAGATAGAACAGAGGAGGTTGTTTTTCAGAGTCTTTTTAATCTTATTAAAGGCTTTAACAAGAAGAACACTAAAGAATTAGAAAAGGAAATTTTTAAGGAAGTTTTAACTGTATTTAGGGCTAAATTTGGATGTGTTGTACTTTTGGAAAATGGGGATTTAAAGATAAGGATTGCCTCTCACGATATAGATGTGGAGCTTAAGAAAGAAGATGAGAAGTATCCCTTTTATCATGTAATAAATAAAGGGAAAATTTTGTATTACCCTGATATGCGAAAAACAAATGTAAGAAGTGTGTCTATTAGAAGCCTCTCTACAATTGGCATTCCTTTAAAGAAAAACAACTCTATATTTGGAGTATTGTTATTAGAATTTAGAGAAATAGATCCTTTAAATGATAAGCTCATATCATATCTTGAAGCTTTTTCAAGTTATTTAGCTGGTATTATTTATGAAGATATACTAGAAGAAAATTATCGAGAACTAGAGGATAGATATAGACTTTTGGCTGAACAATCTTTAATTGGAGTTTTCATAGTCCAAGAAGACAAGTTGGTTTATGTGAATCCTCAACTGGTAGAGATATTGGGATATCCTTTTCATTTGGAAAAGGTGCAAGATTTCCTTAAGGTTATTGTAGAAGAAGATAGACAAAAATTTTTGCATAGATATCGTGTCTTGCAAGAAAGAAAAATGGATTATGTAATTGACGAATTTAAATGTACAAATAAAATAACTGGAAATGTGGTATATATTGAACTTTGTTTCGTGAATACAGTATATAAAGGGAAACCTGCTATCTTAGGAACTGTTCTTGATATTACCTATAGAAAAGAGTTAGAAGAGGAATTAAAGAAAATGTCAAATACTGATCCTTTGACTGGATTGTATAATAGGAGAGGCTTTATTACATTGGCAGAACATACTTTGGGCTTAGCAAAGCGTCTTAAGAGAAAACTAATCCTTATATTTATTGATTTAGATAATATGAAATGGATAAATGATAACTTAGGATATAATGTGGGGGATATGGCTCTTAAGGAGACAGCTGATATTTTAAGGAAGACTTTTAGGGAAAATGACCTAATTGCAAGAATCGGAGGAGATGAGTTTGTAGTGATGGGGGTTGTGGAAAGAGAAGAAGACAAGGAAGATATAATAAGTAGATTGAATAATAAGTTGTTAGAGTCTCAGAAGAAAGATGAGAAATTATTTAGCCTTTCCTTTAGTATTGGAACAGTATTTTATGATCCAGAAAAACCTTGTAGGATAGAAGATTTGCTTGAAAAGGCTGATAAATTAATGTATGAGGAGAAAAAAAGAAAGAAAGCTTTAACCAATAATACTTAACCTTTGATTTCTTGGTGATTTTTATCACTTCTTTTCGCTATATTAACTGTTATAATTTATTTTGGAAATTAAGAATAAAAAGGGAGGTTTTTAATTATGAAAAAGTTGAAGATTATTTTAGTATTTATAATACTTTTAATCTCTATAGGATTTCCCCAAGAGAAGATTCAAGTTCAACCTGAAAGGGAATGGGAAAAAATTATTATTGTTCCTAATCCACAACCTGTCCTGAAGTTAGACCTTTGGTTAAACAAGCCTGAAGGAAGCGTTTATAAAGTAGGAGAAAATTTGATTATTTATGTAAAAGCAAATGATGATGTATATTTATATCTCTTTGATATAACCCCGGATGGTCAGTTTAAATTGATTTTCCCTAATTCTTATTCGAAAGATAATTTTATAAAAAAAGATCGTACATATACTTTTCCTGATAAACCTACCTATAGTTTTAAGGTTACACCTCCCTTTGGAAAAGAATATATTGTGGGAATAATTACTAAGAAGCCTATTGAGATATTTCCAGGTAAAAGATTTGAAAGTATGGCTCCTGGTACTGTAATTGAGAAGGTTATAGAGAAAGCTCTTGAAAATCTACAAAAAACTTTGAGAAAAGAAGAGGGAAAGAATTGGGCTCAAAGCGTGACCTTCTTTTATGTACAAGAACAACAGGTAAGATCTAAGATAGATATATATTCTAATCCTTCAGAGGCTCAGGTTTATATTAACGATAAATATGAAGGTATAACTCCTCTTTCTGTTATGCTTCTTCCTGGTAATTATAGAGTGACTCTTAAAAAAGAAGGCTACGAAGACTACAATACTAACATTGTGGTGCAAGAGAGAAGAGATAGAAGTTATACCTTTAATTTAAAACCAGCTTATGGGAATTTAAGAATAGAAACAAATCCTAGGGGGGCCTCCGTTTATTTAGATGGAAGCTATAAGGGTATAACTCCTTTGACTCTATATAGCCTTCCTGCAAAGACTTATCAATTGAGAATTGTTTTTTCTGGATATCAAGAAAGAGTTGAAACTATAAAGGTTGAACCTAATAAGACTAATTATCTGTCTTATGTTCTTATACCTCTTTATGGATCTTTAAGTGTAAACTCTGTACCTCAAGGAGCAGAAGTTTATCTTAATGGTATTTATAGAGGAAAAACTCCTTTAAACATAACTAATCTCTCTCCTGGAAGATATCAAATTCAGCTTAGATTGAATGGATATAAGGATTATGTTGGTTTTGTAGATGTTTATTCAGGACAGGTTTCTACTTATAACTTTACTATGATTCCTCTTCCTGCAACTTTAAATATTTTTTCAACTCCTTCCTCAGCTGAGGTTTATATAAATGGAATATATAAGGGGAAAACTCCTATTTCTATTACTGATCTTTCTTCAGGTTCTTATAATGTAAAATTGGTACTTTCAGGTTATGAGGAATATTCTGCAACAGTTTATCTTGCACCTGGAGACGTAAAACAATTAAACGTATCTTTGAAGCCTGTATTGTCAGAAGTTAGGATTGACTCTCGTCCTCAAGGTGCAAATGTTTATATAAATGGAAAATATCAGGGGATTACACCTTTAACTTTGTATCTTGTTGAGGGTAAGTATTCCTTAACTCTCTCTCTGTCAGGATATAGTGATCTAAAGACTGAGATTGTAGTGAAGCCAAAAGATAAAGTAAGTTATCTATTTACATTGTCTCCAATTGTCTTGCCTATTAATCTATATTATTTGAATTTTACAAAAGGAGGTTACGAAGGAAATCTTATTGTAACTCGAACTGAAAATGTATTTATGGATAGAGACGGTAAAGATTATGTCCTTGTTATTAGGCCTTCGGGAATCTTCGAGGTAAAACTTCCTTATCCTTTCAATTACAAAGATGTGATTCTTAAATTAAATATTCTATTTGAAAGAGCTAAGAAAAAATCAGAAGTAAATCCTATATTGTTGATATTTATAAATGGTAAGGCACTTACTCCTTCTATTGGAATTGAAGATAAAGATTATATTATTGTAAA
>CALHTV010000027.1 GCA_938039765.1 uncultured Dictyoglomus sp.
TTCGGGGTAGGTCATGGCTTATTGACCAACCTCAACTCCATTCCTGTCCAAATCTCATAGGAGTATGACAATAGCATATATGAATCTGATAAGACTTTGTAATTACTCCCTTGGCCACACAATGACTACTAGAAATAATAAGATCATATTGACTTAGATCAAATTGTTCAATAGCTATCGGCATTAAAGGTAAATAGTAAGAATACTTACTCTTAGCCTTTGGAAGTTTATTAATAAATGAGGCATATACTTTGCTATCTAAATTTAATCTTTTCAAAGTGTCATTAGAATACACTAGTGTAAATATATCTGCTTGAGGAAAAATTTCAGTAATAGCCTTTAAAACCTTTTCAGCCCCTCCTATATTCACAATCCAATCATGCACCAAGGCTACTTTCATATCTCTTCTTAAAGATGGTAATGTTTAGTCCTCAACAGGAAATAATAAAGCTCTAACAGGAGAACCCTCATTACCTCTTATCTTTAGTGGTAAAGCTACTAAGAAGTACCTTCCTTCTTTTACTGTTAAGAGGTTTACACCCTCTATGATACCTATTTCTTGGCCTAATAGAAGTCTATGAACCATTTTTCCTTCTTCTCCTCTAGGTCCTATAGATAAATAGTCTATCCCAACACTTTTAATTTCTTTACTTACTAAATATTCTGCAGCTTCATAAGAGAGACCTACATAATCCTCGTGGAAATTTTTATCTCGAAGAAATTGAGAATTTCTTGTTTTAAAAAGAATAATATCTCCCTTCTCAATAGAAAAAATCTTTAATTCCTCCACCATAATCTTCTGAGGATTCTTTATCTCAAAAACTTTACAAACCCCATAAAATTTTGAAACATCTAAATCTTCGAGAGTTTTTCCATGATCAAGAAAGTGATAGGGTGCATCTATATGGGTTCCTGTATGAGATCCCAAAGAAATTTTAGAAAGATTTGCATTTTTACCTTCTGATATTCTAGAAACCCACTGTCTTTCAAACTTAGGATCATTAGGCCAGAAAAGCATTTCTTCTTGAATAGTAAGACTTATATCAATTGGCTTATCCCATAAAATTTTCATGAAACAACCTCCTATCTGATTTTAGTTATTATAGCCTTCTCAATGCAATCTGGCAATAAATATGCTATACTTCTAAGAAATTTAAAGAGAGAAAGGGTGAAGACTTCTTATGGACTGGTTAGAAGTTTTTAAGGAAAAGAACGCACTTCTTGAAGGACATTTCCTACTTTCTTCCGGCCTTCACAGTCCTAACTATCTCCAATGTGCTCTTGTTCTTCAATATCCAGATTTAGCCGAAAAAATTGCCCAAGAGATTTCTAAAAAAATCTCTCAAGATATAAAAATTGATGTAGTTGTAGGACCAGCTCTTGGAGGTATTATTATTGCTTACGAATTAGCAAGAGCTCTAAAGGTAAGAGGAATTTTTGCAGAAAGAGAAGAAGGAAAAATGAGTTTGAGAAGAGGTTTTAGTATAAAACCAGGAGAAAAGGTGCTAATCTGTGAAGATGTTATAACTACTGGAGGCTCTGCTATAGAAGTTGCCAATCTTGTACAGAGTCTAGGAGGAGAAGTGGTTAGTTTTGCTTGCATTGCAGACAGAAGCGGAGGAAAGATTGTTTTTGACAAACCCTTATATTCTCTACTGAAGTTATCCTTTGATACCTATAAACCTGAAGAATGCCCTCTCTGTAAACAGGGTATTCCAATATCGAAACCAGGAAGCAGGAACCTTAAATAAATTATAAGGTCCCTGCTTCTTCTAACCTCTTTATAACAAAATCCTTAGGAAGAGAGACTAAAAAATAACCAGCACGAGGTCCTGAATCTTGATTCAAAAAAGATAGGTATATTAACTTGAAAGCCTTCTTACCTTCAATACCAAGAGATTGAGCTAAATTATAAATTAAATTTTGAAGTTCATCTCCATTCCAGTCTTTTTCTTCAATTTTCCCCGCTAGAGCTTTTAGAAACTCTTTTTCCCTAGGAGCAAATGTTCTCACAATCTCAGGTATGGTATCCTGTAATTTAAATTTTACCTGTGATGGAGCAAATTTCTCTAACCATCTCTCTACATACCTTACTCTCCTAATAATCTCATCAAATCTTTTTAATTCCTTTTCGTAACCACTTCTGATTAACATTTCCTTTAAATTTTCTTCATTTCCTAAAGATATTTGAGCCAAAGTAATTATATGTCTCAGAGGCACCTGTGGACCTGGTTCTTTGGGTATTTCTCCTACCTGAGATAACTCATAAATTCTTGCAAACTCTGCCCAGTCTTCCTCTGTTCCCTCTAATCTATAATATATTCTCTCTAATCTCTCATAATCCTCAGCTAGGAGAATATACCCATTTACCGGATCAAAATCAATATGTTTATCAGGTTTGTAGCGCAATATAAGATATCTAACCCAGGATGGTGGAAGTATTTCTAGTATTTCATTTATAGAAATTGCAATACCTTTAGAACTGGACATTGCTCCTTTACCCTTTAGATATATCCACTCATAAATAAAGGGATAAGGGGGTTCATATCCGAATATCTCCTTAGTTATAATCTTCCCAGTATCATAGGAACCACCAGCAGTTGCATGGTCTTTTCCAAAGGGCTCTACAGTAATCCCAAAAATCTTCCATCTTCCTGGCCAATCTAATCTCCAAGGTAATTTAGCTTCGCCCTTACTATAATCAGCAACTCCATTGTACCCACACTTACATTGATACTCTACCTGATGCTTTTGGATATTGTAGGATACAATTTTAGTAGTGGTTAACCTACCACACTTCTCACACTTAGGAAGAAGAGGCACAAAATCTTTTTCTAAATTTCTTCCAGCAATTTCGTTAAGAATTTCTGTTATCTTTTCGTTATTTTCTAACGTTATATCAATTATTTCTGTGTATAAGCCATTTTTATAACTTTCATGGGCTTTTATAACCTTCGGATTTATTCCTAAAACCCTTATCCCTCCCAAAAATGGTTCTAAGAAATGTTCAGCATAATTTTCGTGGCAACCTTCAGGATCTGGAATTTCTGAAATTGGTTTACCAACATGCTCTGAATAACTTTCTGGTAAGAAAGGATATACTTTTCGTAAAGGATCAAAAGTATCTGCAATATATATAAAATCAACTTCAGCTCCTTTTTCTTTAAGAGCTCTATACAAAGCATCACCTGTCAAAATCTCCCTCAGATTCCCAAGATGAATAGGACCTGAGGGAGTAATACCAGTAGCAACTACATTTTTCTTTCCTTTAATATTAATTATCTCTTCAGCAGCGATATCTGCCCAGTGAGGAACTTTTTCTACCATACAGGATAATTCCCCTTAGCAAGCTCGTTGCAGAAATTTTCAATATTTGCTAACTCTTGATCAATAATATCCTCAACTGGCTTTGTCACATCATAAATTGAAGTTCCGTTTTCAAGAATAAGCTGAGCAGTAGCAATCTTAGGCTGATCTATAGGCTTCCCAATCTGACTACATAACCACACATAAACCTCTTTAATCCCTGGTACCTTTTGATATATTTCATTAGCAATTTTATGAGTTAGGATGTTATATATCTTCCCCACATGACTTACTGGATTTTTACCTGCAGCAGCTTCAGTACCCATTGGACGATTTAAAGCTATAACACCATTTACTCGATTTCCTCTCCCCACCTGTCCCGAATCTGCGTCTTCTGCGGAAGTACCAAGAACACTTACGTATATTCCATCCATGCCTCTTTCTGGATCATCTAGAGTATTAATATCTATAGTTATATTTTCAAAATTTTGAGCTCTCTCTCTAACAAACCCATCCACAATTTCTTTAATGATCTCTTTTTTCTCAAAATAATCTTTTACGCTTGTTACATATCTATCGATCAAAGGCATAGCTATTGTTAATTGTAAATTTTTCTTTTGTCTAAAAGCCATTATTTTAATGTCTTCTCCCACCTCGGGATGAACAGCCTTAAACTCAGGAGAGTTTAAATATCTTTCCAACTCTAAAACAATTTTTTCTGTAGTTGTTAAAGGAGCATATCCTACCGCAGCTGAAGTATCATTTGCGGGAAGGAGTCCCTTTCTTCTTCTAAATATATCTGTAAGTTCTGGGGACCCTGGGTATAGCTCAACCTGAAATTTCACATGTTTATCTGGATCTACAAATCTTAAGTTTTTTCTAAACCATTCCTTTGCAGTTTCAATAGCAATTTCCTCTACTGGGATTCTTACTCCGTCTACCTCAAAGGTTGCCCTATCACCAATGACTAAAAGCATTGGTTTTTTTACTTCTCCCCCAACTCCTAACTTCCTTTCTACTTCTCCCGCCACAAGTAAGCTTTTATCTATATTATGGTGCAATATACTTCCTACTCGTGTTATATACTCTTGAGATAGATTTACAGAGATTTGATCCATTATAGCATCACATATAGAATCAGGATG
>CALHTV010000028.1 GCA_938039765.1 uncultured Dictyoglomus sp.
TTGAAGTCCTTAAAGAAAAGAAAACAAAAGAGATATATATTGGAGATACCCCTGGAAGTTTCTCTACTAATGTAGAATACCTTTATGAAGTTACTGGCATGAAAAAGGTGGCTGAAAAAACAGGAGCAAAACTTATTAACCTTTACCAAAATGGAGTTATAAACATTCCCGGAAATAGTATAGTAAGCTCTATACCTATTGTTAAATTCGCTAAAGAGGTAGATTATATCATTAATGTCCCTAAATTAAAAACTCATACCTTTATGTTAATGACCTGTGCAATAAAAAACCTTTTTGGACTTGTTCCTGGTACAAACAAATCAAAAATGCATGCCATCGCTATAAATCCCAAAAGTTTTGCAGAGATATTGGTAAGCATATTCAAAGAATTAAATCCTGTAGTTAATATCGTAGATGGAATTTTAGGAATGGAAGGAGAAGGACCTTCTGCGGGAACCCCTCGAAAATTTGGGAAAATTATCATAGGAGTTGATCCTGTAGCAGTGGATGCAATTTCAAGTATTATCTTAGGGTATAAACCTGAAGAAATCTATACCAATGTTTTAGCATATGAAAAGGGACTTGGGGAGATGAATATAGAAAAAATCGAAATTATAGGGGAAGAAAAAGAAAAATTATACGCCACCGATGTAAAAAGAATTAAAAATCTTTACTCCCTCACTCAAAGAACTCCTAAATTTATTAATAAAATTGCCCCAAAACTATATCAAAAACTTTTAAACCAATATCCTGTAATTTTAGAAGAAAAATGTATAAAATGTAGAATATGTGAAAAATCATGTCCCAATAGAGCTATTTCTTCATTAAACAACAAGATGACTATAGATTATGATAAATGTATATCTTGCTTCTGCTGTCATGAATTATGTCCCCAAAAGGCTATAGAAATTAGAAAAAGAGGACTTGCAAAATTTTTATTTAAATAAATTATTTATCTTCTAATTGAAGAATATTTTTGCCAAATAAACTTACTAAAATAATAAAAGCAGAGATCATAATAATAGACATAGTAAATATAAAATTAGGCGTTCCTTCTTCCACTCCTACAGATATTCTTAAAGCTTTTGCTACATAATAAAGAGGTAATATTTTTCCAAAAGTTTTTAAATAGTCTGGAAGAAAATCTAAAGGAAAATATATTCCTGAGAAAAATATCATAATATTAAGTAATAAATTCCCTACATTATTTGCTGTTTGAGGCTCTTTAAATAGAGCGGTTAAAAAAATACCAAACGCCATCATACCTAATATAGAAGAAGAGAGAGAAAGAAGAAGATATTTCCAACTTATATAAAAGGTTATGTTAAAAATAATTTGAACAAAAAATAAAACAAAAAGGGAAGAAAGTATAGAGATTAAGAAATTACCCATGACCATTCCTAAAACAAAAGAAAAGGGATTTATGGGGGAAACAGCAAACCTTTTAAGAACTTTTCTTTTTCTGTAATAACCAAAAAGAGCAATCATAGAAAATATAGAAGAAGCCACTGAAAAACTCATAATTCCAGGAATCATATATCCCAAATTAGAAACTCGAGCCTTTCCTGGATCAATAAACTCCTCTTCTATACGAATAAATCCCTCTTCTATTCCTGCCTCTTGTAGAGAATAGGCATTTGCTATAGTATCTCCTAAGGTTCTTAAAAAGGGTTTTTGCTGGAAGCTGGAAAAGTTTATGATTAGATTAAAAGTTTTGCCATCAAATAATATACCCGCATCTAAGGAACCTTTTAAAACTAAATTTTTCAATTCATCAGAATGCTTCACAATGGATATATTTAATCCCTCTATTCTTTCAACCACTTTAATTAAAATTTCATCATCCTTTACTATTCCAATCTTTATTGTGCTTTGCCCACTATTCATACCTCCTGATCCTCCAAAAACAAATCCAAAAATCACGGCAAAGATTATAGGGAGAATTAAAGAGAAAAAGAAAGTAAAAGTATCCCTATAAAAACTTTTAAAACGATATAAAGCAACACTTAAAAAAGCCTTCATGAGAACTCCGCCACCTTGTATTTCTTAAGAGCAATAAAAAGAAAAATTACTGTGTACAATGATGGGATCAAAATTGTTAGATAAAGAGGATAAGGAGATGGCATTATTCCAAGAGTATCTCTAATACCAGCAGCAAGATAAGTTATAGGATTAATAATAACAATCCATCTAATTATCCAAGGAACGTCAAAAACAGGGAAATATATACCCCCTAAAAATTGCAAGGGAAATTGAATAATTTGAGCAATAACAGAAGCAGAGTTAGTATTTTTAGAAACCGAGGATACAAAAAATCCCAAAGAAGACAACACAAACATAGTTAAAAGGACATAAAAAATAAAATATAGGGATAAAGGATTTACTGTACTTTTATAAATAACTTTCCCTACAAAGGTTATTGCTAAGATTTGAATAATAAAGAAATAAAATCTTGCGAAAAAGTAGGATAAGAAAAATTGTAAGGTAGAAATAGGTGCTAATTGAAACCTCTTTAGAATTTTACCTTCTCTATACCAGGAAAGCTCCTGCCCAATTCCCATAAGCCCTGCAAAGAAAATTGAGACTATAACAATTCCTGGATAAATAAAATCTACATAAGAAAAGCCTGTCTTACTTCCCACAATCTCTGTTTTTACCTGATATTCATTCACTCTCCTTATTTTTCTCGCAAATTCCAAATTCATCCTATCAAATATGTTCTTTACTATCATACTGGCACTTTCTGAAGAAACATTATATTTCAAGGTATAAATCTTTACTAAGGGAGGAGTACTCTCTACTCCTAACATTTTAAAGGTAAAATAAGAAAAAACCACTGTATCGAATCCTTCAGGAATTTCTATAATAAGATGAGTTTTTCCTTTTTTAAGTTCCTCCAAGAGTTTTTCGGATAATGCCCTTTCCATTAATTTCAAATTAAATATTTTCTCTTCTCCTTGACTTAGTTTTTTAAATACCTCTGAGATCATAGTAGAAAATTCACCTGATTCCTGCTTAACAAGGTAAACATCAAAATTTATTCTTTCTACTCTTGTCATAGAAGAAAAAATGGTAATAAGCATTACCATAAGAATAATAGGAAAAGCAATAAACCAAAAAATAAATGCTTTTTCTCTTATAGCGGATTTAAAAAAATAAATAGAATTTCTCAATATATTCATTCTTCCCTAAGCTGTCTCCCTGTAAGGGTTAAAAAAACATCTTCCAAATTTGGCTGACGAATAATCTCGTTTCTAACCCTCACAGAACATTCCCTTGCAATCTTTAAAATAGAATCTATAGTTTCTAATACATTATTGGTTTTCACCAAAAGACGCCCATGTTTAGGATTATAAGTGTAATTTATTTCCAACTCTTTTAATTTATTTAGAAAAGACTGACTTTCCTCTACATCTACCTCAATCACACTTTCCCCGCCTATACTCTTTATCAAATCCTCTGGAGTGCCTTCTCTTATTATTTTACCATTATCCATTATACATACCCAATCAGCTAAAAACTCTGCCTCCTCCATATAATGTGTGGTTAAAACAATAGTCTTTCCCTGTTTTTTTAATTGCAAAAGAAGATCCCATACACTTCTTCTTGCTTGAGGATCGAGTCCTGTGGTAGGTTCGTCAAGAAAAAGAAGGAGGGGATCATTAATTAAGGCAAGTCCAATAGCAAGCCTCTGTTTTTGTCCACCTGAGAGTTTATCTACATGGCTTTTGGCTTTATCTTTTAGATTCACAAATTCAAGAACATCATCTACCTTTAATCCTCGACTATAGAAACTTCTAAACATACTAAGGGTTTCTTTAACGGTAAGATGAGAAATAAGTTGGGTTTCTTGAAGGGCAACTCCGATGAGTTCCTTTTCTTCTCTCCCAATCTTTTTTACCTCTTTCCCAAAGATCTTTATCTTTCCACTGTCAGGGGTCCTTAAACCTTCTATTATTTCAAGGGTAGTAGTTTTTCCAGCACCATTAGGTCCAAGTAGAGTAAATATAGAACCTTGCTTGATCTTAAAGCTTACTCCATCAACAGCTTTAACATTCCCATAAGTTTTTCTTAAATCTTCGACCTCTACAATAAATTTATAGCTATTCATAAAGTCTATTATATCATTTTTTAGGAAAAAAACTCTAATATATCAATTTAACCGATCTTTTTAACAAAACAACCTCTTCTTCTGATAATTCCCTATATTCCCCAGGTTCTAAATCTTCATCTAAGATTAAAGGACCTATTCTTATTCTTTTTAAATAAATAACTTCATGATCAAGTTCTGCCATTATCTTCTTTATAATATGATATTTACCCTCGGTTATAGTTATTAAAAGTTCCGACTTCTTAACATCAGTCTTCAAAATCTTCACTTTAAAAGGCTGAGTTCGATATTTTTCTCTCTTTAAATATATTCCTTCTTTTTCATATCTTAAAAAATCTAAATCTGATACATCCCCCTCTACAATAACAAAATATTCTTTTTCTATCTTCCATTTAGGATGGGATAATCTATGAGCCAATTGCCCATCGGTAGTTATTAAGAGAAGTCCTTCGGTATCTATATCTAATCTTCCCACCGGAAAAAGTTTGTTAATGACTGGCTCTGCTGAAAATAAATCCATTACCGTTGGATAATTCTCATCATAGGTAGCAGTAATATATCCCTTAGGTTTATTAAGCATAAAATAATAATTATCTCTATACTTTATCTCTTGGCCATCAACTTCAATAACATCCTTTTTAGGATCAATATGAATAGAAGGATCCTCTATAGGGGTGCCGTTAATTCTAACGGCACCCGCCTTTATTAATTTATGTACCTCTTTTCTACTTCCTAATCCCTGATTTACAAGAAATTTATCTACTCTCATTATTAAAAACAAGATGATAAACAGTAAGTGGAGGAAGTTTTAGTTCAAAGTTATTATTTGTAATATTGTTAACTTCTCCTATTCTTCTTATTTGAGGAGAGGTGTAATCAAATCCATAAATTTCACAAGAGGTATATGTATAACTACTCATCATCTTTATCTTTGCTACTCCCTCCTTATCCCAACTTCTGTTTATTAGAATAATATGAAGTTTATTGTTATTATCACTATGAATAGAGGCATATACAGGCATGTTTTCTACATCAGT
>CALHTV010000029.1 GCA_938039765.1 uncultured Dictyoglomus sp.
TGAGAAAAAAATTAGAAAAATTTTATTATTCAATTTGGGGGGTTTAGGCGATCAGATATTATTTTTACCTATAGTCAAAGCTTTAAAAGAAAAATTCAAACCTGAAAAATTATCTATAATCACCGAGAAGAGAGGTAGAAAGATTTATGATTTACTTAGCTTAGAGGTTATAGAGTTCAACCCAAAAACAAAAATGTCTTTAAAGGACACACTATACTTAATAGCTAAATTAAGAAGAGAGGAGTATGATCTTTCAATTTCGACAGGAAAGTCTATTTTTATTCCCATATTTATCTATTTAATAGGAGCCCCCATGAGAGTTGGATATATGGAGAATCCTTATAGTTTTTTATATACTCATAAGGCTTCTTCAAAGAGAGACGATTATATGGCAAAGGTTCATTTTCGACTTGTAGAGGTTTTACGAGAAGAGATACCTTATTCAAATCCAAAGATTGAAATTCCTGAGGATCTTAAAAAGGATATGGAAAACAAGATTAAAGAATATGGTTTAATGCCTTTTGAATATATTTTGTTGCATCCTGGAATAAGTAAGATGAGTATTAAAAGAGGTATTGATAGAAGATGGCCTATAAAGAATTGGGCTGATTTGATAAAAAGGATTAAAGAAAAAAATATAGATTATATAGTGATTTATGGACCTGACGAGAAAGAAAGTATAGAGGAATTGAGAAAAATTAATCCTGAAGGCCTGTTTATTTCTCCCAAAAGCTTAGAGGAATTTATAGGTTGGATCTATTTTTCTAAAGTGATGATATGTTTGGATTCTGCTCCTTTGCATTTAGGGGTAGCTTTGGGAAAAGCTTTAATAGCTCTTTTTGGACCTACGAATCCTAATGAAATTGTTCCTTCGAATTCTATTTTTCAAATTGTTAAAATAAATTTACCCTGTGAACCATGTCTTTGGGATAGAAGAAAAAAGGTGTGTGAAACTTTGGATTGTATGAATATACCTGTAGAGATGGTTTGGGAAAAGTTAAGGAGTTTTGTAGAGAGTTAATATTTTATCGATAATACCTGTAGTTGAGAAACCTTCTAACAGTGGAATAATTACTATTTTTCCTCCATAGCTTTTCACAATTTTTGCCTCAGGAAGGTCTTCTTCTTTATAGTCTCCTCCTTTTACATGAATGTGAGGTTGAATTATTTTGATTAGGTTTTCTGGGGTGTTCTCATTAAACAAAACCGTATAATCTACACATTCTAAGGCTGAAACAAGTCTTAATCTGCTCTTTTCATCAAAGATTACTTTTTTTTCTCCTTTTATTCTTTTTACAGATTCGTCACTGTTTATTCCTACTATCAGTATGTCGCCAAGGCTTTTGGCTTGTTCTAACAGTTGGATATGTCCTGGATGTAGGATTTCAAAGCATCCATTGGTGAACACAATAGTTTTTCCTTCATTTTTTAAAATATTGGTGATGTTTTTTATTTCAAGTAAATTTTTAATTTTCCTTTCAGAAGTGTACATGATGGCTATCTATTTCTATCTTTGGAGGAATAATGGATATTAATTCTGAGGGGGTTATAGTACTTGTTCCAAGCTTTCTGACGACACAGCTTCCTGCAAAATTTGAAAGAATACACGCCTCAAGAGGGTCAGCCCCCGTAGAAAGAGCAAGAGAGAAAGTAGATATTACAGTATCTCCTGCTCCTGTAACATCTCTCACTTCTACCTTTAACGCAGGAATAAAATAATAGGTATCGTTTATATAGAGAAATATCCCTTTTTCTCCCCTGGTTATAATTATTCCTTCACTGTTTACAATTTCAATTAATTTTTTAGCACATAGAATAATATCAAAATTTTCCTCCATATTTGTAGCTAATTTGGCTTCTTTTTCATTAGGAGTAATATAGGATACTTTTTGATATTTTGCATAGTCTTTACCTTTGGGATCTACAACTACTTTCTTCCCTTTTCTTTGCGCAAGGTTAGCAATTTTTTGAGTTAAAGATGGGGTCAAAACTCCTTTAGCATAATCAGATAAAATAACTAAATCTACAGTGTCTATAGATTTTTCTATATTCTCTATTAACTTTTTTTCTAATTCTTGATCTATATAAGCCCTATATTCTCTATCCATTCTTACAATCTGTTGTCCCATGGATAGTAACCTTGTTTTAGTAGTGGTGGGTCTTTTTTCATCAATTAATAAATAGTTTTTTATTTTTCTTTCTTCTAAGAGCTCAATGAGTTTTTCTCCACTTTTATCTTTTCCAATAACCCCAAAAAGAATTGGGGCTCCCCCAAGAGTTTTGATATTATTAGCTACATTAGCTGCTCCTCCCAAGATATGTTTTTCTTCCTCTACTTCTAAAATTGGTACCGGTGCTTCAGGAGAGATTCTCTCAATTTTTCCTATGATATACTCATCTATCATAATGTCTCCTATAATGATAACTTTTTTTTCCCTCCAGGAATAGACAATGTTAATTAGTCGTTCTCTAATATCCATTGAGCTGCCTCCAATAGGTTTTGAGCAGAGTAGTCAGCTAAAGGATTTTTTTGACCTATAATTATGGACTTACAACCTGCTTTTTTTCCTGCCTCTATATCACTTGGTTTGTCTCCTACCATATATGATTTTTCTAAATCAATATTCCAATCTTTCGCAGCTTTTAATATCATTCCAGGATTAGGTTTTCTACAATCCCCTTCTAAATAAGGACAGTAATAAAAATCGT
>CALHTV010000030.1 GCA_938039765.1 uncultured Dictyoglomus sp.
GCTTCTTTAGTAGGCCCTTTGTATAATTTTAATGTATTTTTTCTACTTATTCTCACAACTATCTTTCTTAAAGAACCTTTTACTTTAACAAAATTTATAGGCCTCTCTCTTTTAGTTTATGGTGCTTCTTTTTTAAATAAGCAAGAAAATCTTTGGATGTCTCTTAAAATCCTTTTTGAGAAGAAAGAAACCCTTCTCATGATGGGAAGCTCTTTTCTTATAGCCATAGGAAGAACCATCGATGGCTTTGTAGTAGGAAGTATAGATCCTATGTTTTATTGTTTCTTTCTTTACTTAGTAATAAGCATTTACCAATTTTTCTATATTATCTTTAGGAAAGAAATAGGAGAAATTCCAAAGCTTTTTAAGAAAAAAACAACTCTTGTATTAATAGCAGGAGCCATAAATGCTTATTCCTACTTATTTCTTCTCATAGCCTTTAAAAGTATTGATGTAAGTATTGCTGAGCCTCTTTCTATGCTAAGCATGATTGTTACCTTAATCCTTGCCCAAAATACTTTTAAAGAAGATATAAGAACAAGATCCATTGGAGTTATCATTATGATCTTAGGAGCTTGGATATTAAACTGGAGGTAACGATGAAAAACATTTGTTCACCATATTTAGAAATAAATCTTTCTGCTATATATCATAATGCAAAGTTGATAGTAGATATCGGAAAAAGTTTTGGGATTTTTATAGATGGTGTTACAAAGGTATCCCTTGGAGATCCTTATATTGGAAGAATTTTAATCAAAGCAGGAGTTAGAGGTCTTTCTGATTCTAGAATTGAAAGTATAAAAAGGATGAAAGAAAGTGGATTGGATACTGAATTTACCTTAATTAGACTTCCTTGTATTTCTCAGGTAGAAGAAGAGATAAAGTATGCTGATATCTCCTTAAACTCAGAGTTAGAAACCCTTAAAAGATTAAATGAAGTAGGAGCTAAACTGAAAAAGAAGCATAAGATAATAATAATGGTAGAGATGGGAGATATAAGAGAAGGAATATGGAAAAAGGAAGAATTAGATTTAGTTATTAAAGAAGCCTTAAAAATGAAGAACTTAGAAGTTTATGGAATAGGAACTAATTTCACCTGTTTTGGAGGAGTAATTCCTACAGAGGAAAAATATGTAGATTTTTTAGAGATAGTAGACAAGATTATAAAAAAATACAAAATTACCTTTTCCTTAGTTTCGGCTGGAAATTCTAGTAGTTTGCCCCTCTTATTTGAAGGAAAAATCCCCAAGGGAATAAACCATTTGAGGGTAGGAGAGGGAATTATGTTAGGAAAAGAAACAGCCTATAGAAAAACTATTCATGGAGCAAGAACAGATACTTTCCGACTTGTAGGAGAGATTCTTGAAATAAAAGAAAAACCATCTATCCCCTGGGGTATAATTGGAGAAGATGCCTTTGGACATAAACCCTCTTTCAAAGCTAAAGGAGTAAGAAGAAGGGCTCTAATGAACTTTGGAAGACAGGATATAGATCCTGAAGGAATAACCCCTGAAATAGAAGGAATAGAAGTCTTAGGAGCAACTTCTGATTATACTCTTTTGGATTTAGGAGAAAATGAAGATTTAAAAGTTGGAGATTCCATTGGATTTGCTTTAAATTATTCAGCTCTTCTCCAAGCTTTTACTTCTCCTTTTGTAAAAAAAATCTACAAGGAGGTAGATCTATGAGAAAAAGAGTTATTATTATGGGAGCTGGTGGCCGAGATTTTCATAATTTTAACGTACTTTTTAGGGATAACCCTGAATATGAAGTGGTAGCCTTTACTGCAACTCAGATTCCTGGAATTGAAAATAGAGTTTATCCTTCAGATCTTGCAGGAAGTTTATATCCTGATGGTATACCTATTTTTAGTGAAGAGAAACTTCCAGAGCTTATAAAAGAATATCAGATAGATGAGGTAATCTTCTCCTACAGTGATGTCTCTTATAATTATGTTATGCAGAAGGCAAGCCTAATTTTATCCCTAGGAGCTGATTTTAAATTGTTAGGTACAGAAACCATGTTGAGAAGTAATAAAAAGGTTATAGCTGTCTGCGCTGTTAGAACAGGAGCTGGAAAAAGTCAAACCACAAGATATGTGGTAAAGGTTTTAAGGAATTTGGGTTTAAAGACCATTGTAGTAAGACATCCTATGCCTTATGGGAATCTCTCTAAACAAAGAATTCAAAGATTCGAAATTATGGAAGATTTAGATAAGTATGAATGTACCATAGAAGAAAGAGAGGAATACGAACCTCACTTAAGAGAAGGAGCAATTGTTTATGCAGGGGTAGACTATAAAGAAATATTGAAAGAGGTAGAAAGAGAAGCAGACATAATCCTATGGGATGGTGGAAATAATGATTTTCCCTTCTTCAAACCAGACTTGCATATAACTGTGGTAGATCCATATAGGGTAGGCCATGAATTAACCTATTTTCCAGGAGAAGTCAACCTTATTTTAGCTGATATAGTAGTGATTAATAAAGTCGATACTGCTCCTAAGGAAAATATTGATGCTGTAATTAAAAATATAAGAATGAGAAATTCAAAAGCTCAAATTGTTTTTGCCAAATCTCCTATAAGATCTGAAACCGAAGAAGACATAGAAGGAAAAAAGGTATTAGTAATTGAAGATGGACCAACCGTTACTCATGGAGAGATGTCTTTTGGAGCAGGATATTTTTATGCCAAAGAGAGAAAGGCAATTATTGTAGACCCAAGACCTTATGCTTTAGGTAGCATCAAAAAAGCTTATGAAGATTATCCTCATTTAAAAGAAGTCCTCCCAGCTTTAGGATACAACAAAGAACAATTAAAAGAATTAGAGGAAACCATTAACAAAATAGAATGTGATTATGTAATTATTGGTACACCAGTAGATCTTAGAAGATTAATAAATATAAAGCAAAAAACCATAAAAATATTTTATAGTTATGAAGATAAAAGTATTCCTACATTAAAAAGCTTAATAGAAGATTGGTGGAAAAATAAAAGTTAGTTATTATATCTAATTTTATTCTTTACAATAAATTCAATAAAAACATCTGATAAATGGTGATCAAATTGGGTTCCTTTGCATCTTTTTATCTCCTCTATAGCTTCATCTATAGAGAGTCTCTTCTTATATGGCCTATAAGCAGTCATTG